>NZ_BCBW01000037.1:0-23705 GCF_001315805.1 Olleya sp. ITB9 | reverse complement strand
TTTTTTTATAAGGCAAAAAATATTGTAGTTATTATAAGTTTACATCGTATGTAAATGTTCTATCATTAGCTGTAATTACTACTTTGTAATCGTCATCTTTATCTTCTAAAAGCTTAAATCTTTTTCCAATAGATGTTGTGTTTTTAATAGTTTCGCTATAAATAGTTTCAGAATCTTTATATAAAATCTCAATAGAATAGTCTGACTTTTCTGCATTAAAAGCAGTAATGTAAATTGTATGGTTGTCACTACTAACCTTTGGCTTGTTTATTACAGATAATTGCTTTTTGTTAAAAGTCACTTTATTAGCTTCTACTATAAAAGGGTAGATTCTAATTTGGTAATTTTTATCTAATTCAAAAATGTAATTTCCGTTTGGTAAGGTTGTTAAGTCAAAAGACTTGTTGTATTCTCCACTTGTTTTAATAGCTTCTTTATAAAGAATTAATCCAAAAGCATCTTTTACAAGTAATTGGTCGCCTTCATTTACATTATCAAACATCAAGAGTGTCTTACCATCCTCTTTGTTAAATAAAGTTTCCATCTCTGTTGCTGTGCTGCTTAGTGTAGCAAATACGATTGCTAATACTAATAGGTTTTTTGTAAAGTTTTTCATAATCTCAATAGGTTTACTGATTATGTTGGCAAAGTTAGAATACAAAAGCAGTTTAAATAACATTAGAATTATCAAATATGTGTGCTATATTAACAAGATTATTATTAACGAAAACGTTATAGGTTAATTTAGTATATTTTAGTGTTAACTTTGCATATATTTGCAAACTAATAATTATTACATTTATTTAAAGTTTTTTAAATTGAATACAAAACCTACATTTAAAAAAATTACACCAACTTTTGGAAGTTCGGTAATTGCTGTGCATAAAACTAAAAAACGTAAGCGCAGTGAGGCTTTTTGGCACTTTCATCCAGAGGTAGAGATGGTTTATGTTAATAAAGGAAAAGGAAGACGACATATTGGTAATCATTTATCTTACTTTAATAATAGTCAGCTAATATTAATAGGCTCTAATTTACCACATAACGGATTTACAGATCGATTAACTTCTAAAGGAAAAGAAACATTAATACAGTTTCATCCAGATTTTTTAGGACAATCAATTAATAATCTACCAGAATTAAAAAACATCTTGCAGTTATTAGAACGTGCAAAGCATGGCATTTTGTTTAAACCAGAAATAAAAAGTGTAGTAGGCCCAAAAATAGAAAAGCTACCAAAATATGAAGGAATAAAACGTATTACTAAATTACTTGAAATTTTAGAGCTTTTAGCTTTAACTAATGACTATATATTACTTAATGAAAATGGTTATGTTCTTGAAACACAACCACAGGATACAGATAAGATAGATAAAGTTTATAAATACGTTAACAAAAATTTTCAAGAGCATATTACATTAGATCAAATATCAGATCATGTAAACATGACTGTTCCTGCTTTTTGTAGATACTTTAAAAAAATAACCAACAAGACTTTTACACAATTTGTAAACGAGTATCGTGTGTTTTATGCAACCAAATTATTAACAGAGAGTCAAAGTAGTATTACTGACATTTGTTTTGAATGCGGTTTTAATAATTTTTCTCATTTTAATAAAGTGTTTAATGATGTAGTTGGTAAGCCTGCCTCTAAATATAGAAGTGAAATTAAAGCAATGATCCAGTAATAAAAAGATTGTAATTATGAATGATAAAATTGAAATAGCTCTTAAATACTATAACCAACAGCGTCAAAGTATTTTAGATACTGTAAATGGTAATAGTAGTTTAACAGCAGATCAAATCATTCATTTTGGAGAAGAAATGTCTATTCTTGAATATAAAATTACAGCTTTAGAAGTCGCCAAAGAAAATTAATCTTAATTTATTTTTCTCCATTCCACTCATCATAAAATTGGTCTAAAAAGCCAACCATATATTCATGACGTTTTTTAGCAATGCGCTGACCAGTTTTGGTATTCATGGTATCTTTTAATAGTAATAGTTTTTCGTAAAAATGATTTATTGTAGGCGCTTTAGAGGCTTTGTATTCTGCTTTTGATAAGTTTAAATTGGGTTTAATATCAGGATCATAAAGGGTTCTGTTTTTAAAACCACCATAATTAAATGTCCTTGCTATACCAATTGCACCTAACGCGTCTAAACGGTCAGCATCTTGTACAACATCTAACTCGTTTGACTTGAATACGTCAGTTTTACCAATGTTTGAACTGTATGAAATGTTTTCAATAATTTTAATAACATGATTTATAGTAACAGAATCCACATTGTTTTTTACTAAAAAAGCACCAGCAATTTTAGGGCCAATAGTACTGTCTCCATTATGAAATTTACTATCTGCAATATCATGTAATAAAGCGCCAAGCGCAACAACTAATAGGTCTACAGTTTCGCCTTTAGCAATTAGTAAGCTGTTATTGTAAACTCGCTGTATATGAAACCAATCGTGACCACCTTCGGCATCTTTTAAAGTCTCTTTTACAAAAGTTTTTGTGGCTTCGATTAAATCATGATTTAGCATATATTAAAGCTTTGCTGGTTCGACCCACTTAAATTGGTATGAGTTTTCTGGTATTTTAATTCGGTCTGCTAATCTCATCATTCTATTAGGTAGCTTCATTAAATAATCTCTTGCTTTTTCAGCTTCGTCTGAAAGATTGGTGATTTTATCAATTTCCCAACGGTTAATTAATTTTTGTAAAATATCTACATAGTCCGTTGAGGTATATACACCAATACGTTGAGCAGTGTTTGAAAATTCTTCAAAAATAGTACCTATTTTACCACCAGATTCTCTTAAAAAATGGGCAGGCATTGTAATTTTTTGTTTCATCATGTGTTGAAACGCTAACATCATTTGGCTAGGATCTACTTTAAAAATTCGTTCTACAAACTCGCTGTAGGCATGATGATGTCTCATTTCGTCTCCAGCAATAATTTTACACATTCTTGAAAGCTGTTTGTTGCCTTTAGCTTTTGCAAGCTTAGCAACACGATTGTGTGACACGTAAGTTGCTAACTCTTGAAAACTAGTATATACAAAGTTTTTATAAGGATCTTGTGCTGTGCCAATATCAAAACCGTCTGCTATAAGATGTTGTGTCGTTTGCTCAATCTCTTTCATATTTACACGTCCAGAAAGATATAGGTATTTGTTTAGTACATCTCCATGTCTATTTTCTTCAGCAGTCCAGTGTCTAATCCATTTTGACCAACCATTACGTTCTTGTTGGTTAATACCTTCCACATCCATTAACCAAGATTCGTAAGTTGGTAAAGCTTCTTCAGTAATCATATCACCAACTAAAACAACCCAAAAATCGTATGGTAATTCTTTTGACAATTCTCTTATTTCTTTAACATCGTCTATAAAAGTATCACTTTCAGAGTTTGGTAAAAAATCTGTTGGTTGCCAAATGGTTTCAACAGGAATTAAATATTTTTTTATCAATGATTCAACGTCTTTTTCTAAAAAAGACATCACTTCTAATCTTACGTTTTTTAATGACATAATGTTATATTTTAATACTATTTTTAATAGTAGTTTCTATATGATTTAATAGCTCTTGGGTTGTATTAAAATCATTTAATTTTACAGGTTTATGAGCTGTAAATGTAATATTGTTAAATATTCCCATTGGAAATTTTCCGTAGCGTAAATTTTTCCAAGAATTATTTATTGTGACAGGGACAATTATTGCACTTGGTATATATTTTATTAAGGTTTCTAGTCCTTTGGTATGAAAGGGTTTTGGGTGTCCATCACGACTTCTTGTGCCTTCAGGAAAAATAACAGCAGCACGATTTGTAGTTTCAATATAATCTGCAAATTTTCTGATAGCAACTATGGATTGTCTTGGGTTTTTACGGTCAATTAAAACCGAACCACCATGGCGTAAATTATAAGATACGCTAGGTAAGCCTTTACCAAGTTCTTTTTTGCTAACAAATTTGACATGATGTTTTCTAAAATACCACATTAAAGGTGGTATATCTGCCATGCTTTGGTGATTAGATACAATTAAAACGGGTTGAGTTATATCTAATTGATATGGATTAATAAATTTTTGGCTAGTACCTAAAAGGTTTACACAACGCATCAAGAAAAACTGTAAGTAGTCTACACTTTTCTTGTGTGCTTGATAGCCAAAAACATTAAAACAGAACCATTGAATTGGGTGAAAAATAACCAAGGATAATCCAAAAAAAAGGAAATAAATAATTGATAAGGGATAGGCAATAATTTTTCTCATTACGTCATAAAAGTTCTGTATGTCAAAAATAAAAAAACCACGTTTATTAAACGTGGTTTTTCACTAATACTTAGCTTTTGTAATGCTAAATTTATGATTTAATAAGGGCTTAGCAATGCTCATTGTAAGCATCCATAAGGTTTTCAGCAATTAATTCTGCTGGTCTACCTTCAATATGATGACGCTCTAACATGTGTACTAACTCTCCGTTTTTAAATAAAGCCATGCTTGGAGAGCTTGGAGGAAAAGGTACCATGTGTGCTCTTGCTTGATCAACAGCTTCTTTATCAACACCTGCAAAAACAGTAACAATGTTACTAGGTTTTTTTGCATTAGCTAAACTCATTGTAGCTCCTGGTCTTGCATTAGCAGCTGCACAACCACAAACCGAGTTTACCACTACTAAAGTTGTGCCTTCTTTAGCAAGTGCTTCATTTACAGCATCAGCTGTGTGTAATTCTTCAAAACCAACTTTGGTTAAATCCTCACGCATTGGTTTTACTAATTCTGCTGGATACATATTTTTGTGTTTTTTTATTTGTAAATCTATCTCAAGCAAAGATAGTCAAAAACCATGCAAATGTTATTATGGCGTTACTTGATAAAGTTTATGGTGTCATAAGGTCAGGTTATGCCTTCTTTCAAATTAATAAAACATAAAATTTTTACACTTATTTATTAGTAAACTGTAGTAACAAAAGCCATTTTAAGTCTACTAACAATGTAGTATCTTTACTTTTTAAATAATTATTAAAATATGGCAGGATTAAAATGGATAGGAGCAACTTTAGGTTGGTCTTTAGGAGGTCCAATAGGAGCAATTATAGGTTTAGCAATTGGAAGTCTTGGAGACGCTATGTCTGATAAAGGGAATTTGTTAGGTTCGGGTAATCCAAATACGCAACAAAAACAAGAACCAAAATATAGAACACGTCCTAATTACAGGACTCAACAACAAAGACGAGCACAAACCACTTCAGGAGATTTTGAGGTTAGTTTATTAATATTAGCATCTGTGGTTATTAAAGCCGATGGAAAACAAGACGAACGTGAGTTAGATTTTGTTAGAAATAAATTTGTTGAATTATACGGAAAAGATAGAGCTAATAAAGCTTTTAAGTTATTTAAAAAAGTAAGTAGCCAGAGTATATCTACAAGAGATGTATCCATGCAAATTCAGCAAATGATGGATCATTCTTCACGTTTACAATTATTACATTTTCTATTTGGGATTGCAAAAGCAGATGGAATGGTTACTGATGATGAAGAAGATCAAATACATAGTATTTCTAATTATTTAGGTATTAGTAATCGTGACTATTCTAGTATAAAAGCCATGTTTTATAATAGTGTTGATAATGCTTACACTATTTTAGAGATAGATAAATCAGCTTCTGTAAATCAGATAAAAAAAGCATACCGAAATATGGCTAAAAAATATCATCCAGATCGTGTAGAGCATTTAGGAGAAGAGCACAAAAAAGGAGCAGAAGATAAATTTAAGCAAGTGCAAAAAGCGTACGAGTTTATTCAGAAAGAAAGAGGGTTTTAATTGTGACTACCCTCTAAACAAAAAGAAATCGTCTTTCATATCCTCAATTTGAGCATCTTCATTAGTGATAATATAATCTATAGCTTTTGAGGTAAACGTATCTCCTTTTTTTGTTAAAGAAACAACATTATTTTCCACAAGAATCATATTGTTTTTAAGAGCCAATTCTAATACAGTTTTGGCTCTTACTTTTTGCCAATTTATGTGTTCGCGTAAATGGTTTACGTGACGTTCTTCAACTTCAGTATGGTTTTTTAAATGTAATAAAAAGGTTAGTAAGCTAACTTCTGTACGTTGTTGTTTTTCGCGATACATAACCGCTATTACACCTTTACTTGGAGCAAATAAATAGACAGCTAAAAATATTAAACCTAACATTGTGGTAATGGATCCTGCAATGGAAGCATCTAATAAATGTGCCAACCAATAACCAGAAATAGCACTAAATACTCCAAAAAATACTGCTAAAGCTAGCATCTTTTTTAAGTTGGTAGTTAGTAAATAAGCGGTTGCAGCAGGAGCAATCATTAATGCTACAACTAAAATAGCTCCAACAGCATCAAAAGCACCAACCGTTGTCACGGAAGATACTGTCATTAATCCATAATGTATAATTGCTGGAGAGAATCCTAATGAAGCTGCTAAACCTTTATCAAAGGTGCTTACTTTCAATTCTTTAAAAAAGGCAAATAGTAAAAGGATAGTTATTAATAGTATTGTTCCAATTATCCATAGTGATTTTGGTCCAATATCAACACCAGAAACGATTAGTCTATCAAATGGAGCTAAAGCCAATTCGCCTACCAAAACCGCATCAACATCCAAGTGGACATCATTAGCATTTTTAGCGATTAATATAACACCAATACTAAATAATGCAGGAAATACTAAACCTATAGCTGTGTCTTCTTTTACTAAACCTGTTTTTTGGATATATTCTACTAACACCACTGTGATTACACCAGTTAATGCAGCTAATACAATTAATAATGGCGAATTTAAATCTTGCGTAATAAAAAAACCAACAACAATTCCTGGTAAGATGGAATGGCTTATTGCATCGCTTATCATTGCCATTTTACGTAGCACTAAAAAGGTGCCAGGAATAGCACATGCAATAGCAACTAAACTAGCAATTAATTGTATTTCTATTTGAGCGCTATTCATCTTTTGTTGATTGTTTTGTGTAAAGGTTGGAAGCAGTTTCAAAACCTATTTTTGTCAGACTCCACATGTTCCCATCTAGTGTTACGTAATTTTTTTCGACTAACTTTTGAAGTGTTTTACGTGTAAATCCTTGAAAGTTATTAAGAAGTTTTATGGTATGAGGATGCGAAATGTTTTCGTGTGTTTCAGCAATATGGTACATAAAAGCTAAGGTTTTATGAAGTTCTAAATCGCGTCTGTTTTTTATAAATCTAATCTGTTTAAATAATAAACCACGACTAGGAGAAAATACAAAAGAAATTACTACAAATACAGCTGCTACTAATACAATGACAGGTCCTGTAGATAGGTTGGTTTGACTAGCGCTTATGGCTGTTCCAAAGACTCCTGAAAACGCTCCGAATACAGCTGCTAAAAGCACCATTTTTGATAAGCTATTAGTCCATTGTCGTGCAGCAGCAGCAGGAGCCAGTAACATGGCGCTCATTAAAACAACACCAACTGTTTGTAGTCCTAAAACTATAGCCAAGACTATAAAACTGGTAATTAAAATATCGATGACTTTAGTGTTAAAACCTAAGGTTTTAGTGTAATCGGCATCAAAGAGTAAAATTTTAAATTCTTTCCAAAATAGCAACAATACAAATAGGCATAATCCTGTAACTATAGCCATTAGCCAAACATCGCTTTCAACTAAAGTTGCAGCTTGACCAAATAAATATTTATCTAAACCTGCTTGATTAGCATTGGGTTGTTTTTGAATAAAAGTCAGTAATAACATACCAAACCCAAAAAAGAGAGATAATATTAGTCCTAAAGCGGTATCACTTTTTAGATGTGTTTTTTTGACGATACCTCTAATCCAAAAGGTTCCTATTAATCCACTTATTAAGGCTCCTAAAAGTAAAGTGTTGCTGTCTTTTGCACCTGTTATTAAAAATGCAATTGCAATTCCTGGTAATGCAGCATGTGATATAGCATCTCCAAGTAAACTTTGTTTTCTAAGTACAGCAAAACTACCTAACATACCAGTGACTGCACCTAAAATTGCTGTTCCAAGTGTAATGGTTCTTAATGTGTAGTCGCTAAATACTAAAGAAAAATATTCTTGTAAATCCATTATTCTTGAATACTTACTTTATAGTTTATACCATAAGTCTTGGTTAAGTTATCATCGTTAAAGATGTCTTTAACAGGACCTGTTGCTATTTTTTTTACATTTAAAAAAGTTACCCAATCAAAATATTCGGGAACGGTTTGTAAATCGTGATGTACTACAATGACTGTTTTTCCGGCTTTACGTAATTCTTTTAAAATATTAATAATAGCAATTTCTGTGGTTGCATCTACACCTTGAAAAGGCTCGTCCATAAAATAGATTGAAGCATTTTGTACTAATGCTCTAGCTAAAAATATACGTTGTTGTTGTCCACCAGACAATTGGCTAATTTGTCTGCCTTTAAAGGGTAACATGCCTACTTTTTCTAAAGCTTCTAATGCTGTTTTTTTTTGCTTTTGTCCTGGACGTTTTATCCAACCTAAACTTCCATAAGTGCCCATTGTTACAACATCTAAAGCTGTTGTTGGAAAGTCCCAATCCACACTTCCTTTTTGTGGTACATAGGCTACTAGTTTGCGTTGTTTATTATAAGGTTTGTCATAAATAGTGACGCTTCCTGCTATTGGTTTTAATATGCCTAAAATAGATTTTATTAGTGTTGATTTACCAGCTCCATTTGGTCCAACAATAGCCATAAGGACGCCTTCTGGGATTTCTAAATCAATATCCCAAAGTACGGGTTTGTAGTTGTATGCTACTGTTAGGTCGTCTACTTTTACTGCTATCTTTTGTTTCATAACTGTTTCCCAAGTCATTGGGAGTTTTACTAAATTAAAAATATATTCATTTTTATTTAAAAAAAACGAATCAAAAAAATATAGTTACAGCAAACTTGTTTCAGGAGCTTATTATTTGAAATAACTATTGTTTATACCAATTTACTTCAAAGCATTAACTATAGTGTTTACATTGTACTCAAACATACCAATGTAAGTCCCTTCTATGGTTCCTGCGCTTCCTAATGCATCAGAATATAATGTTCCTCCAATTTGTACATCATGACCTTTTGAGTTTACTGCTTCTTGTAGCGCTTCAATGGTACGTTTTGGTACAGAGCTTTCAACAAAAATGGCCTTCAGTTGTTTTTCAATTATAAAATTAGCTAAATTTTGAACATCTTTTACTCCAGCTTCAGTTGCTGTAGATAAACCTTGTAAACCTACGACTTCAAATCCGTAATTTTTTCCGAAATAATTAAAGGCGTCGTGCGCAGTTACTAATATGCGTTTGTCTTTTGGAAGCGTTTCAATTTTAGATGTAATTGTTTTTTGTAAAGCATTTAACTTGTCTAAGTACTCAGTTTCGTTAGCTTTATAGTAATCAGCATTTTTAGCATCCTTTTCGATTAAAACAACAGTAACTTTTTGAGCAAACTGCTTAAAATATTCAATATTAAACCAAACATGTGGATCGTAATTAGAGGTAAAATAATCAGACCCAATCAAGGTTGTTTTATCTATTTCTTCTCCTAAAGCTATTGGTGTTTTTGTTTTACTTCCCATTTTTTCAAATACCTCTACAAGTTTTCCTTCTAGGTGTAATCCGTTATAAAATATAACGTCTGCATTTACTAATTTGGTTACGTCACCTTCACTTGCTTTGTATAAGTGAGGATCCACACCACTTCCCATTAAACCATTAACATTGATACTGTCTTTACCAATGTTTTTTACTAAATCAGTAATCATTGTGGTTGTAGTCACAATATTTAACTTTCCGTTATCTTTTGCATTGTTATTACAGCTAAAAAAACCTAAGGTTATTATGGAAAGGAGTATTGTTTTTTTCATTGGTCTAAATATTTATTACGAAAGTACTAAAATACAAACAATTAGTTTAATGTATATCTTATACCTAGGAAAACTCGTCTACCTTGGTTTGGTCCGTAAACATATGAAGGATCAAATGTTAATCCGTAAGGGTTGTCTGGTGTTGCTTGTGCATTACCTTGAGCATCAAATTGTACATTGTCGTCAAATGGATCATCTGCTCTGGCAATAATAAATGGATTGCCATTATTAGGTGTCCAATTTAATAGGTTTTTAGCACCTCCATAAATTTCAAAATTTTCAAGACCATCATAAGTTGCCTGTATATTTTGGATACTCCACGTAGGTGAATATTCTTGTCTAGGATCCAAATTACTTAATAATGGTAATCGCATTGGTCCATAAATGTTTCCTGTATAGTCAAAGGTTAAATTTGTTGCATAGTTTTTATATGAAAAATACCATGTACCTGTAAACTTTTCGGTTAAAATTTGTCTTGTTGTTACGTCGTTTTCAGTTTGGTTTACATCCTGAAATGTTATACCCAAACTTCCTTTTATACCACTACCAAAAATGGCATCGACATTTAAACTGGCTCCTTTTGAGGTAGAATAACCATCTAAATTATCATAAATTATTTGATTAGGATTTGTGTCATAATCTGGTATAATGGCATTTGTAAAATGTGTGTACCACAAGGACGCATCTACAGTGAAAATCATGCCTTTTGTTGTGTATATTTTTTTTAGGTAGTTAAGGTTGATGTTATACGATTGTTCCGGATTTAAAGTTTCTTCAATAACAACATCTCTAGATCCTGTAAGTGCTGCATGTTCTTCTGTAAATAAATTAACAACTCTAAAGCCTGTTCCTGCATTAACCCTAAATATATCATTATCTGTTGGTTTATACCTGTAAGCTAACCTTGGTGTTATTATTGAACCATGTCTCTTATCATAGTCATACCTAAGTCCTAATAAAAGTTTTTGTTTTTCTGTTAAGGTTATTTCATCTTGTACGAATACCGAAGGAATAAATATTTTATCGGCCTCAATAGTTGCTGTTGTGTTGTCATTATAGTAATTGTAGCGTCCTGTTATACCAAATAATAAATCATTATTTTTTGTTGGTTTGTCCCAAGTTAATTGTCCAAAAGCAATACGTTGTTGTGCTAAATAAGGTGTGTCACCATACACTGAATTTTGATCATGATCTGAATATGAAAATTGAAAATTCATGTTTTCTTTTACAGGAAGTTGGTATTCACCAAGTAGTTCATATCTAGTTGTGTAAATGCTTTCACCATAGACTTCATTTCCTCCTCTATAACTTTTGTTCCATTGTAGTTCTCCTCCCCAACGATCTTCATAAAAAAAGCGACCAGCAACAGATAATTTTTTATTGCTTTTACGTTTAAAGTCCCATTTTTGAAAAACAGAAATACGATCCTGTAATGTTAAGTCTGTAAAATTGTCGTTGTTATTATCTATTAGATTACTATAGTTAAAATAATTAGCACCTACCAAAACACTTGCTTTTTCACCAACATTAGTTTTAAAACCAATATCTGTATTTATTTCTCCCCAACCACTAATATTGCTGTCAGCAAAAAATATAGGAGCATTGTCAGGATGTTTAGTAATGACATTTATTAAACCACCAACAGCTTCACTACCATACAAAGACGAAGCAGGACCTTTGACAATTTCGATTTGATCTATTAATGAATTTGGTATTCCTGACAAGCCATAAACCGTAGATAAACCACTAACAATAGGCATCCCGTCTATTAGTACTAAGGTGTAAGGTCCCTCTAAACCATTAATGTGTATGTCTCCAGTGTTACATACGTTACAGTTTAGTTGAGGTCTCACTCCGTTTACATTTTGAAGCGCTTCAAAAATATTTGGTGTAGGATTCTTTTTTAAAAAAGCGCTAGTATAAACTTCAACAGGAACAGGGCTTTCTAATCTGTTAACTGTTTTTAAAGTTCCAGTAACAACGACTTCATCCAACGATTGATTTTGGATTAAATCAAAATTTATTTTCAAATTATTTTTTATGTTAATCCTTTTTCTAATGGTATTAAAACCGGTAAATGAAGCTATAAGTGTGTATTGTCCTTCTTTTATGTTTTGGATGTTAAAGTAACCATTATCTGTGGTTGTAGTCCCTTTTTTTGTGCCTTCAAGATAAACGTTGGCAAAGGGTAGAGGTAGTCCTTCTGAGGTAACTACTCCTGATATTTCATAATTATTCTGAGCTTGACTATAAGCTGAAAAACAAAAGAAAATCGCAACAATATACTTCATGTCTTAAAATATTTTTTTACAAATATAAATACAAATTTAGATTAATCTAAATTTAATGTTTGTTTTATTTAATTCTTATATTTGCTATCTAGCTATTTTAGGTTTATGATTACACTAACAGAAGAAAATTATATTAAAGCAATTTATCATTTAGGTAAACAAGGTACAGAGGTTGTTAGTACCAATGCTATATCAGAATCTATACACACAAAAGCATCTTCGGTTTCTGATATGCTTAAAAAATTATCTGAAAAAGGGTATGCTAATTATGTAAAGTATCAAGGTGTTAATTTAACCGAAAAAGGTCAGTCTGTAGCAATCAACATTATAAGAAAGCATAGGCTTTGGGAAGTGTTTTTGGTAGAAAAATTAAATTTTACTTGGGATGAAGTTCATGAAGTTGCTGAGCATTTAGAGCATATCAGATCAGAAAAATTGATTGATGAATTAGATGCTTTTTTGGAATTTCCTAATCATGATCCACATGGAGATCCAATTCCGGATAAACATGGGAATTTTAAACACATCGAAAAAATCATGTTATCACAAGCTATTATAGGTAAAACTTATAAATGTGTAGGTGTAGATGATACCTCTTCCGCTTTTTTGAGATACTTAGATAGTAATAACATTGCTTTAGGAACTAAGATTATTGTTGTCCAAAAAGAGCCTTACGATAATTCTGTTAAAATTAAGTTTGAAGATAATGAATTAATTGTGTCTCAAAACGTAGCTAAAAACTTGTTTTTAAAAGAAGTGTAGTTAATCGTAAAAATGTATAGGTTAGTGGCAGCCACAGTCGTCAGTACCACATGCTTTTTTGGATTTAGGTTTTAAGAAGTATTTTTTAAATAGAAAAAATAAAGCGAAACCTAATGTTATAAAAACTAATATGTTTTGAATAATACTGTTCATGATTTTATTTTAAAAATTGAAACGCTATTAATGCTGTTATATACGCAATAGCTGTCATGATTACTAATTGTAAGGTTGGCCACTTCCAGGTGTTAGTTTCCTTTTTGACAATTGCTAAAGTACTCATGCATTGCATGGCAAATGCATAAAACAATAGTAGTGATATACCAGAAGCAAAATTAAATAATGGACCACCTAAAATTGGATTGACTTCTCCAGCCATTCGGTTTTTAATGGTGTCTTCATCATCATTTCCAACACTGTAAATAGTGGCTAATGTACCTACAAAAACCTCTCTTGCTGCAAAACTACTTACTATTGCTATACCTATTTTCCAATCGTAACCTAAAGGTCTAATCACTGGTTCAATAGCATGTCCAGCAATACCAATAAAAGAGTGTTCTAACTTATGAGACGCTATTTTTTGGCTAATTTCTTCTTCATTTAAATTTTGAGACGCATATTCTGTTTTAATAATATTTTCAGCATCATTAAATTGTTCTCCAGGACCATAAGATGCTAAAAACCAAAGTATAATTGAAATGGCTAATATTATTTTTCCTGCTCCAAAAACAAAAGATTTTGTTTTTTCTAAAACTGTAAGTGCTACATTTTTAAATAAAGGTAGTTTATAGTTTGGCATTTCTACCACAAAAAAGGTTTTGCTCTTAATTTTTAAAACTTTATTTAAGATGTAAGCCGATAAAACTGCAGCTCCAAATCCTAATAAATACAACAACATTAAGGTTAAAGCTTGGTAGCTTAAACCTAGAAAACGTCCCTCAGGTATTACTAATGCAATAATAATTAAGTAAACAGGTAGTCTAGCTGAACATGTTGTAAAAGGAGTAACAAGTATAGTTATTAAACGTTCTTTCCAGCTTTCAATATTTCTAGTTGCCATAATTGCAGGAATCGCACAAGCAGTTCCAGAAATTAAAGGCACAATACTTTTACCACTTAAACCAAAACGTCGCATAATTCTGTCCATTAAAAACACGACACGACTCATGTACCCACTTTCTTCTAATATGGAAATAAACAAGAATAAAAAGGCGATTTGAGGTATAAATATCACAATTCCTCCTAATCCAGATATTATACCTTCGGCTAATAAATTTGTAAAAGCACCTTCAGGTAATGTGTTTTTAACCCAATCACTAAGGTTTGCAAATAGTCCATCAATTAAATCCATTGGTACTGTTGACCAATCATAAATAGCTTGGAAAATAACCAACAGTATTAAAAAGAATATAAGGTAACCCCAAACTTTATGAGTTAAAATACGGTCTAACCTAGATCTTAAATCAGTAGCCTGACTAGCGTCAATAGTTTGTCCTTTTTTAAGTGTGTTATTTATAAACTGATAACGTTTTATGGTTTCTTTTTGCTGTAAACGTTTTAAATCGTTTTTAGATTTAGTTTTAAAACTAGCAATAGCTTCAACTTCATTACGATCCATTTTTCCAAAATTCACATCTTGTGTTATTACTAACCACAATTTGTAAGTTAATTGATTTGGAAAGGCGTTTCTTAATTTATCGAAGTAATTTTTGTCAATTTCTGAAGCATTAAGGCAAGGTGTTGTTGGTAACTCTTTATAGTTACTAATTAGTAGCTTAAGTTTATCAATACCTTCATTTTTTCTAGTACTAATAACTGCTATTTTAGTTTTTAACTCTTCTTCTAAATGTTCAATATCTAGAGAGATTCCTTTGGATTTCATCCTGTCAGCCATGTTAATGACTAAAATTGTAGGGATCTCTAAATCTTTAATTTGAGTAAATAGTAGTAGGTTTCGTTTTAAATTTTCAACATCACTAACTACTACTGCAACATCAGGAAAATCTTTATCGTTTTTGTTAAGTAATAATTCTATAACTACGTTTTCGTCTAAAGACGAAGCGTTAAGGCTATATGTACCAGGAAGGTCAATAATATGTGCTTTTACACCTCTTGGTAATTTGCAAATACCTTCTTTTTTTTCGACTGTAATACCAGGATAATTTCCAACCTTTTGGTTTAAACCAGTTAAGGCATTAAAAACAGAGGTTTTTCCTGTATTTGGGTTACCAATTAAGGCAATATTAATTTGCTTACTCATTAAACTTCTTTTTCGATGATAATATGAATAGCGGTTTCTTTTCTTATTGCCAAGTGACTTCCGTTTATGTTTAAGTATAAAGGATCTGCAAAAGGTGCAACTTGAACTAGCTCGACACTATTACCAGGTAAACATCCCATTTCTAATAGTTTTAATGGAATTAAATGTGAAGATACGTCTATAATTACAGCGCGTTCTCCTCTTTTTAAGGTGTCTAGTGTATTATCCAAGCTTATTTAGATTGATTTTAAAGAAACAAAAATATGGCAAAATTTGTCGTTAAAAAAATTGAGAGCCAAAAACTAGTCTTTGTTCTCCTTTTTTAACTTTTTTATATCATTTAAAAGTTTGGTGATATCTTCGGCTTTTGTGCCATCATAATAGCCTCTAATTTGACTTTTTTTGTCAATTAGCATAAAGTTTTCGGTGTGAACCATTCCGTAATCATCAGGCATTCCGTCGTCTTTGACTGCTAAGTAGCTTTTTCTAGCCAATCTATAAATCTGACCTTTATCACCTGTAACTAGGTTCCATTTTTTGTCATTTACGCCTTTTTTTATTGCGTAACGCTTTAGTTGTGCAACAGTATCAATATCTGGTGTGACAGAGTGGGAAAGTAGCATAACTTCATCATCGTTAATAATTTCTTGTTGTATTTTTTCCATATTGCCAGTCATTATTGGACAAATAGTTTGACAAGTGGTAAAAAAGAAATCAGCTACATATATTTTATTCTTGTAATCTGCTTGTGTTATGGTTTTTCCATTTTGATTAATTAAACTAAAATCGGCAATTTTATGATAATTAATTTTGTGTTGTATGGTACTATCAACTAACTCCGTATTTACCATAGCAGGTTGATAGACAGGTAAAGGTTTTTCAACCTTTAAAATGTTATAAAATATTGAAATTATTATTATCGAAATGATGCTAAAAACAACAGCAAACCATTTGTAATCTTTAAAAAAAGAAAGCATTTTAAGTGTTTTTAATTTTGTAATGCAAAAATACAATGAAAACACAAGCTTGTCTTATGATATTACTCATAAAATTTGTTAATTCTTAAAAAGCAATAAAGCTATTACTTTTAATACTAAGTCTAAATAGTTACTTTTGGCGACTAATATAAAAGAATAGAAACACTACATGGAGTTTATTATAAAAATTGGACAATTCTTGTTAAGTCTGTCATTATTAATTGTTTTGCACGAATTAGGACACTTTATTCCTGCAAAAGCATTTAAAACTAGAGTTGAAAAATTCTACTTATTTTTTGATGTAAAATACTCGTTATTTAAAAAGAAAATTGGCGAAACAGTATACGGAATTGGTTGGTTGCCTTTAGGAGGTTATGTCAAAATTTCTGGTATGATTGACGAAAGTATGGATAAAGAGCAAATGGCTTTACCACCACAACCATGGGAGTTTAGATCCAAGCCAGCTTGGCAGCGTTTAATTATTATGTTAGGTGGTGTATTTGTTAATTTTGTGTTGGCATACGTTATTTATGTGGTTATGTCTTTTGCTTATGGAGATACAGATATTGATGCTGCAAGTATAAAAGGAGGAATGTTAATAGAAAACCCTTTGCTAACAGATATAGGTTTTCAAACAGGTGATCATGTTGTTAAAATTGATGACACTAAAATTATTAACGAATCTGATATCAGAAAAAATATTATAGGAGCCAACAGTGTTACTATTAAAAGAAACGGAACCGAAAAAACAATACTGTTACCAGTTGATTTTTTAGGACAATTATCCTCTAGTAAAGACAGGAGTTTGTTTGGTTTAAGACAACCTTTTATTGTTAGTAAAGTTTTAGATACGTCTCTTAATAAAGGTGTAGATTTAAAAGAAGGTGATGTTTTTATGTCTATTAATGGAAAGTCAGCCGAATTTTATGATCAAGTCTTACCTGTTTTAGAGCAGTCTAAAGGACAAACCATAGCAACTGTATTTAAAAGAGGCAATACAAACATTGAAAGAACTCTAAAAGTAGATGATAAAGGAAAGCTAGATATTTTAACCCAAACTAAAGCTTCAGATTTAGAAAAACTAGGTTATTTAAAAGTAGTAAGAAAAGAATATGGTTTTGCTGAAAGTTTTGGTGTAGGGCTTAACAAGTTTACTGGTCAAATCACATCTTACTTCGGACAATTAAAAGCAATCTTTAATCCTAGTACAGGAGCATACAAAGGTGTAGGTGGTTTTAAAGCAATTTACGATGTTTTTCCTAGTACTTGGAGCTGGCCAGCATTTTGGAGTTTAACAGCATTTTTATCTATTATGTTAGGTGTGCTTAATTTATTGCCTATTCCTGCTTTAGATGGAGGACATGTCATGTTTTTATTGTACGAAATTATCTCTGGACGTAAGCCAAGTGAGAAATTTTTAGAAAAAGCTCAGCTAGTTGGATTCTTCATTTTGATAGGGTTAGTGCTGTTTGCAAACGGTAATGACATCTTTAAAGCAATATTTAATTAAAAAAATTAAAAATTATTTTGCAGAACTTAAAAAAGCTTTTATATTTGCACTCGCAATAGCGAAAAACACTCCTCCTTAGCTCAGTTGGTTAGAGCATCTGACTGTTAATCAGAGGGTCCTTAGTTCGAGCCTAAGAGGAGGAGCAAGTTTAAACAAGCCACTAGAAATAGTGGCTTTTTTTATGGATTAAAGTCTAGCTTATTTTGTTAGTCAAAACGCATAAAAAAGCCTCTAGAAGTTAACTAGAGGCTGTATTGTATAGTAGTAGATGTTGTTTTATTTGTTACTTAGGTTTTTTAGCATGTCTTTAGTGATGCCATCTAAGTCAAACTGATGTTTCCAGTTCCAATCTTCTCTTGCAGAGGTGTCATCTATACTACTTGGCCAAGAATTAGCTATTTCTTGTCTAAAATCTGGCTTGTATGTGATTTCAAAATCTGGAATTTCTTTTTTAATAGCATTTGCTATTTCTTTTGGAGTAAAACTAATACCAGATAAGTTGTAAGAAGATCTTATTTTAACTTTTTCAGCATTAGCTGTCATTAATGCAACAGTAGCATCAATTGCATCATCCATATACATCATTGGTAAAGCTGTGTTTTCACTTAAAAAACATTCGTAGTTTTTATTTTTTAAAGCTTCGTGATAGATTTCTACAGCATAATCTGTAGTTCCTCCTCCTGGCAATGTTTTCCAACTTATAATTCCAGGATAACGTATACTTCTTACGTCAACACCATATTTTTCATTATAATATTCACACCAACGCTCACCAACTTGTTTAGTGATTCCGTATACTGTAGTTGGTTCCATTATGGTGTGTTGTGGTGTTTCCGTTGTAGGTGTGGTAGGCCCAAAAACAGCAATACTTGAAGGCCAAAATACTTTTTTAATAGCTTTTGCTTTAGCTAGATTTAAAACATGAAATAAAGATTGCATGTTTAGATCCCAAGCTTTCATAGGGTATTTTTCTCCTGTAGCACTTAACATGGCAGCCATTAAGTAAATAGTGTCTATATTGTGTTTTTCACAACATATTTTAATTGACGCATAATCCATAGCATCAATAATCTCAAACGTACCAGAATTTACTAATTCAATATTATTGTAGTTTAAATCGCTTGCAATAACATTATCCTTACCGTAAATGGATCTTAACTTGTATGTCAACTCAGATCCAATTTGACCTGCAGCACCTATAATTAATATTTTTTCGCTCATTTTTTTGGATTATTTATAAAATATGCACTCAAAAGTAATAACTATTTAAAGATTTTCTAATAAAAAAAATATAAAAGTGATTACAAAAAAAACAATTTTATCATTTAATAAGATTTAACTCTTTAAACTAATATATTTGTTTATCAAACGTATCAATTTAATTATGAGATTTTTTAAGCTTTCATTAGTTGTATTAGTGTTATTTACTGCTTGTAAAAAAGAAACCACTATCACTAAACCTGAAGAGGATTTAGGTGTTGTAGATAGTTTAAAAATAACTAAAGAAGATATCTCAAAAATTAATTATCAAGATATTGCTTTAGATGTAAAATCTAATCCTATTGTATCTAATTGGCAAGCTTATTTAGATGTTTCTAATGGTATACAAGCTTTAACGTTACCTGATTTTACTTTTTTTAATGCAGATGTAGATTTGTTTAATTCTACCTTAACAGATTTAGAAGAAACCATTCCAGAATCCATCAATACACAGGCTATAAAAGCTAGAGTTTTGGTTTTGAAAACTATGATGTTAAAATTTCAAGAAATTGAAAGTCTAGACACTAGTACTAAAACCGAATTGTTATTAGCTATTAAGCAAGTGTTTTTAGCGCAATCTAATCTTAATTTACAAATTAACAAGAAAGTAGAAAAAGATAGCCAAGTAATTGTAAAACCATATTAGTATGAAACATATAGCTATTAGTATTATTGTAGTTTTTTCATTCTTATCATGTAATACTAAAAAAAATAAGGCGAATAATGCTCTTACTAAACAAGCTATAAATATGAGTTTAGATGCATGGCATGACGCAGCAGCTAATGCTGATTTTGACGCTTATTTTGAAAGTATGACTTCTGATGCTATTTTTATTGGTACTGATGCAACAGAAAACTGGACTCTAAACCAGTTTAAGGACTATTCTAAACCTTATTTTGATAAAGGTAAAGCATGGAGCTTTAAAGCGCTTCAACGTAATGTATTTTTAAATGAAGATAATACTTTAGCTTGGTTTGATGAGTTGCTGGATACACAAATGGAGATTTGTCGTGGATCTGGAGTTATGGTTTTTAAAGACAATCAATGGAAAATACAGCATTATGTTTTGTCCATTACAATTCCTAATAGTAATGTCAAAACCATTGTAAACTTGAAAAAACAAACGGATAGTATTACTAAGCAAATTCTTAATAAATAAGGTTTAATTTATTTATAATGTGTTTTTTATCGATGTTTTTTGTTAAAACATCGTGTTTTTTGCCAAAAACAATTATTTTTGATAATAAATATCATTACTATGAAATATTTATTATCCCTTGGTTTTCTTTTTACCTTCACAATATCTTTTGCTCAGTTTAATCAAGACGCACCATGGATGTCTGGATTTAATACACAATCAAAACAGAAGTCTTTAAAATTTGATGAAGTAGTTAATGCGTTTAATGTCTATTGGGAAAATAGAGATCCAAATATTAAAGGTAGTGGATATAAACCTTTTAAACGTTGGGAAACATTTTGGACTAATTACGTAAAAGAAGACGGTACATTGCCAACCTCTTTAGAGTTATGGAACACCTATTTAGAGGTTACAAATAATAATGCTAGTAATAGAAGTAATAATATAATGGTTGACGAGAGCAATTGGTTACCTGTTGGCCCATTTTCTCATACCAATACAGGATCTTGGTCTCCTGGTCAAGGACGTATTAATGTTGTTGTTAAAGACCCAAATAATGATAATATAATTTATGCTGGAGCACCAGCAGGTGGTCTTTGGAAATCTACAGATGCTGGATTATCTTGGATTACAACTACAGATAATTTACCGCAAATTGGTGTCTCAGGAATAGCAATAGATAGTAACAATTCAGATGTAATTTATATAGCAACGGGAGATGATGATGCTGGAGACTCATATAGTGTTGGTGTCATGAAATCTATTGATGGTGGATTAACTTGGAATACTACAGGCTTAAACCCTAATAATGCTCCAAGTTCTATGAACGATATTTACATCAATCCTAACAATTCAAATATGTTGTGGGTTGCTACTAACAACGGAGTATTTAAAACTACTGATGCTGGTGTGACATGGACTAATGTTAATGGTACTCAAGGTTTTAATGTCAAGGATATTAAAATTAAACCTCAAGATCCTAATGTTATTTATATTGTAACAGCAAATAGTTTTTACAGATCTGTTAACGCTGGAGATTCTTTTTCTATTGTGACTTCTGGTTTAACTTCTAACGATACTTCAAGATATGTAATAGATGTAACACAAGCTAACCCAAACGTGGTGTATGTATTAGGTTCTACAAATGCTTACGGTTTTAAAGGTGTTTATAAGTCTTCAGATTCTGGTGTAAATTTTTTACAAGTAGCTGCAAACACAACCGATGTTTTTGAGTCTACTCAGTCTTGGTTTGATATGGCTTTTGCTGTTTCAGATACAAACGAAAACGAATTTTATACAGGTGTTTTAAATATATGGAAAGGTGTAGTTAATGGCACACAAACGTCTTTTACAAAACTAAATAACTGGAGTTCTCCTTTTGCTTCTTCATATTCTCATGCAGATATTCATTATTTAAGATTTTTTGACGACGAGTTGTATGCAGGTACAGATGGAGGTTTTTATAAGTCCTCTAATAAAGGGTTGAGTTTTACAGATTTAACTGCAGGTATGCAAATTAGTCAATTTTATAGAGTGTCTGTATCTAAACAAACTTCAAACAAAATGGTTGGTGGTTTACAAGATAATGGCGGTCATGCGTTTAATAACGGACAATGGCAGAACTATTATGGAGCAGATGGTATGGATACAGCTATTGATCCTGCAAACTCTTCTAATTACTATGGTTTTATACAAAACGGAAGTGGTCTATATGTTTCAACAGCTTCTGGGTCTAGTTTATCTGCCGAAATTAGCGCTCCTATTGGAGAAGACGGTAACTGGATTACTCCTTTAGCAATGAGTAGTGATAGTCAATTATACTCTGGTTTTAGTGCTTTATATAGACTTGAAAATAATAATTGGGTTGCAGTTTCGCCTTCTTTTGGAACTAATATAGATGTATTAGAAATCGATCCTATTGATGTTAATAATATTTATGTAGCGACTAATGCAACATTAAGAAAAAGTACTGACTCAGGTGTAACTTTTACTTCTATACAGCCATTTTCATCTAACATAACTTCAATAGAGGTAAACAATACGGATAATAATATTGTTTATGTGACTACCTCAGGTACAAATGGTCAAGTATTTAAGTCTGTAAATGGAGGTATTAGTTTTACAGATATTTCTAATGGTTTACCAAACGTGACTAAAAATAGTATCAAGCATCAAGATTTACATTCTAAAAACCCATTGTATTTAGGGACAAGTTTAGGTGTGTATCGTTATGATGATGATACTTTATTATGGGAGTTATTTAATATTGGATTACCAAATGTAGCAGTCACAGACATAGAAATTAACACTTTTGATAATAAAATAACTGCTGCAACATATGGTCGTGGTGTTTGGCAATCTGAAATACCAACCCAATTAGCTCCAACAGACGTAAAATTAGTTAATCTATCTGGTATTAGTGATATTATAGATTGTAGTGATAATGTTTCACCTCAAGCAGAAATTAGAAATAATGGTATTAATACTATCACTTCAGTGGACTTTACTTATTACATAAACGGAGTGTCTAATAATTTTAACTGGACAGGTAATTTGGCTTCTGAAGCTTCAATAGTTGTAGATCTGCCTCAATTAAATTTGTCAAAAGGAAATTATACTTTCAAAGTTAGCTCAACGGTTACAAATGATGAATATGAAGTTAATAATAATTCCGAAGAAAAAATATTTTATGTAAATGATAGTGGTATTGTTGATGTTGTAAATACATTTGAAACACAACAGGAAGGACTTCTTGTTTTAGATGATGGTAGTGATACACAATATTGGCAACGTGGTATTCCAAATGGTTTAGCGTTAAACAATACAGGTGTTGATGCTCAAAATCAAGTATATGGTACTAATCTTAATGGAGATCATGATAATCTAACAAAAAGTTATTTAGTATCTCAATGTTATGATTTATCTATTCTTAGTAATCCAGAATTAAAATTTGATATGGCCTTTCAACTTGAAGACGATTGGGATATTGTTTATATGGAATATTCTTCAGATCAAGGTCTAACATGGAATTTATTAGGCTCTGCTTCAGACCTAAATTGGTACACAAGTGCAACAACAAGTGGACAAAATAATACTTGTTTTAATTGTCCTGGAGGACAGTGGACAGGAACTAACCCTCAATATGCTAACTTTAATGAATATAGTTATGATTTATCAGCTTTTAATAATGAAACAAATATAATGTTCAGGTTTGTTTTTCATTCTGACCAGTCAGTAGTTGAAGAAGGAGCTATAGTAGATAATTTTGTTATAACAGGAAATGTATTAAGTGTTAATGAGTTTGAAACAGCGTCCTTTTTAATTCATCCAAACCCATCAAAAGGTATTTTTAATATTAAGACTCAAAACAATCAAGATTTTGATATTGATGTTTATGATATAACAGGTAAAAAGATTGTAAGTATTGTAAAAGCAAAACCACAAAACACTAATTTTGTTTTAGATCTAAGTAGTTATTCTACAGGAGTGTATATCGTTAATATTATGACAGAACAAGCTGTTTTAACTAAAAAACTAATTGTTAACTAATTGTTAATTTAAACATAAAAAAAAGACTCATATCATCTTGAAGTTGCATTTTTGATA
>NZ_BCBW01000036.1:0-6104 GCF_001315805.1 Olleya sp. ITB9 | reverse complement strand
TTAATTAAACAAAATAAAACACTACTTATATTACTTGAAGGTGCTTTTTTTATATCTTGAACCCTTATTAAAAAGCCTTTTAAATATAAGTAATATGAAAATCAACCTTAAAAAAACAACTGTAATAGGTGTTGTTAGCTGCTTGACCATCATGGGATGTAAAGAAGAGCAGAAACAGCAAGAAGAAACAAAGCCTACCGCTCAGTTAGAAGTAGTTCCAGGTATCAATCTTGATTACATGGACAAGTCAACACAACCAAAAGAAGATTTCTTTAAATACGTAAACGGAAAATGGTTAGAAAACAACGAAATTCCGGATGACCAATCTACTTGGGGAAGTTTTCAAGAATTACGTAAAAAAACAGATGCTGATGCTTTAAGTATTTTAAAAGCAGCAATGTCAGATAATAAAGATTTAGACAATATAAAAGTATTACCAGGTTCTGATCAAGAAAAAGCAGTACATTATTATCAAACAATAATGGATACTGTAGGACGTAATAACTTAGGTATAGATCCGGTTAAACCTTATTTAGCAAAAATTGAAGCTATCAACAACATTGAAGATCTTCAAGCTTATATGATCGAAATGGAGCCTCAAGGAGGTGGTGGTTTATATGGTTTTGGAGTTGGATCAGATCCAAAAGATAGTAACCGTAATGTAGCCTATCTTGGTGGAGGAAGAACTGGTTTACCAGACAGAGATTACTACATCAAAGATGATGCAGATTCAAAAGAAAAAAGAGAAAAATATGTAGCTCATATTACTAGAATGCTACAATATTTAGGGGATACTGAAGCTGAAGCTAAACAACAAGCTGAGCAAATTTTAGCATTTGAAACTAGGTTAGAAGAAGCTAAAATGGATAAAGTAGATCGTCGTGATGCACGTAAACGTTACAATCCAAGATCAATTGAGGACGTTCAAAAAATGGTTCCTGCAGTTAATTGGAAAAACTTTTTGTCAGGTATTGGAGTTAAAGAGTTAGATACTGTTATTGTAGGTGATTTAGGGTATTTTAATAGATTACAAGAAGTCTTAGCAGATAATAATGTTAGCGATTGGAAAGCTTATTTAAAATGGTTGACATTTAATAATTCAGCAGGCTTTTTAAGTACAGATATCGAAACTGCTAATTGGGAGTTTTATGGAAAAGAATTAAACGGAGCAAAAGCACAACGTGCTAGAGACGAGCGTGCATTAGGTTCGTTAAACGGAACTGTTGGTGAAGCTTTAGGTAAATTATATGTTGACAAAAAGTTTCCGCCAGAAGCAAAAATTAAAGCAGAAAAGATGATTAAAAATGTCATTTTAGCTTTTGAAAACCGTATCAATAAATTAGACTGGATGAGTCCAGAAACTAAAGAAAAAGCAATTGAAAAATTAAGAGCTACCAAAGTTAAAATAGCATATCCAGATAAATGGAAAGACTATTCTGATTTACAAATTAGTAGTGTAGAAAACGGAGGGTCTTATTTACAAAACTCTTTAAATGCTCGTGCATGGAATTTTAAAGAAGATATTGAAAAGTTAGGTAAGCCAGTTGATAAGTCAGAATGGTATATGGCTCCACAAGTTGTAAATGCATACTTTAACCCAGCATATAACGAGATTGTATTTCCTGCAGCGATTTTACAACCACCATTTTATAACTTCAATGCAGATGATGCTGTAAATTACGGAGGAATTGGAGCAGTAATTGGTCATGAGATTTCTCATAGTTTTGATGATTCTGGTTCTCGTTATGATAAAGACGGAAATTTAAATAACTGGTGGACAGATGAAGATTTAAAACAGTTTGAAGGTTTAGGTGAAGCATTAGCTAATCAATACAGCGCTATAGAAGTTTTACCAGAAACTAACATTAATGGTAAATTTACTTTAGGAGAAAACATTGGTGATCTTGGAGGTGTATTAGCAGCTTATGATGCTTTACAAATGAGTTTTGAACAAGATGGTGAAAAACCAGAACCAATAGATGGATTTACTGCAGAACAACGTTTTTTCATGAGTTGGGCAACCGTATGGAGAACAAAAATGAGAGACGATGCATTAAAAACTAGAATTAAAACTGATCCACATTCTCCAGGAATGACAAGAGCAGTTCAGCCTTTATTAAATATTGATGCTTTTTATGAAGCTTTTGATATAAAAGAAGGAGATAAAATGTATATCGCACCAGAAAACCGTGTAAGAATTTGGTAGAAAATCGTTCGATTTTATACATTTAAAAAGAGCAACTATTTAGTTGCTCTTTTTTTTGTTTAGTATCGTCAAACTATATTTATAGAGCCATTAATACTTAAAACAATTGTTTAAAATCATTCTAAGCGTGTATTTTAACCGATTAAATGAGCGTTTTATCAAAATTAATATTCAGGCCTTATAAAGCTTGATTTTGTTTCTTAACTTTTTAAAACAATTTGTAAAGTAAATTTTAATAAAACATGTTTTTAGTTAGTTGTTTAAACTTCAGTTATTTAAAAATATATTTTGTAATAATGCTTTTTGAATTTAAAATTTAGGTGAAATAAAAACAACTATTTATATGGATGTAATTACATTTTTTTCGATTTTAAAAAAATCTTCATTTTTAAATTATGCTAAAGTCAATAAAATTAATTCTAGTAATTTTTTAATTGCAGTTAGTAATGTATTTCAACAATTCATTTACTCTGTTTTAGTAAATAAAAAATGGTCTTTTAAAATTTTTGCAATTGCAATATTTATTATGCCATACATTGCTAATTCAAATAGCGAAAATAATGTTATTACTAAATATTTTGCAAACCCTGTATTAGATTTAAATTCTGTAAATGCAGGTGTAGATCATGTGGTTCAATTTATTCCTACGACAGGAAACTTATCTCCAATGTCAGTAATACCAACATTAAGCTCTGACACAAATAGTATTTTATCTGCTGTTGTTAGTTTTTCGGGTGAAATTGATCCAACAGAATTTTTATACTCTACAAACGGTCCCTTTCAGTTTAATTTTGATACGGCAAATTCTACAAATGATTTTTCAGTTAATTCAATCACAATTAGAGTGGTTCAAAATTTTACCACATTTACAATTACTGAGTTAGCAGGTAATCCAATTTCAAACAGTGATTTTTTAGACTTTTTAAATACACTTTTCTACAGAAATGCAACTAATACTGCAACTCCTGGTGTTAGAATTGCAAATATAGAAGTTACAGATCCTAATTTAGCAACAGCAAGTGCCCAAAATATTATTAGGGTATATAATAACGGTCCAAATGTGGTTGATGAAGCTAATAGTGTTTTAGCAAATAATGCAGGAATCATAACAGGTAATGTGTTGACAAATGATTCTGGTAATTCAATTACTGTTTCAGAGGTAGATGTTTATCCTGGTCAAGTGGGTAATTCTTACCAAACTTTATATGGTTCGATCACGATTCAATCTAATGGTTCCTATTCTTATGATGTAGATGAAACTAGCTCGTCTGTCATTGGTTTAAAAAATGGCGAGTCTTTAGATGATATAATTTCTTATACAGTTAAAGATAACGCAGATATTATAGATTACGGAATTTTAACTATTACTATTAATGGTGTAGATGAAGCACCAGTGGCATTAGATAATAACACTTCTATAACTGCAGTTACAGAAACTGATGTTTCTGGTAATGTAATAACAGATATAGGACCTAGTGGTGCAGATTTTATTGATAGAGGCTTATCTACTCTTGTTTGGGAAACGGAATTTAGTACTGGTGGTGGTGTTTTTGGAGGTATATCAGGACCAGTTGATGGTGAAACAAAAATCGTAGATGGTATTACTCTTGATTTTACTTCAGCTGATCCTTCCAATATAGGGGTTGCTGATCAAAACCAAACGGTCTTTCAAGTAGGTACAAATGGTGGCCATTCAGGTTATTTATTATATTCAATAGACGCTAGCACCAATCCTTCTAGTGATACAGAATTAATCATAGATTTTGATGAGCCTGTTTTTAATTTAGGTTTTTTGGTTGTTGATATAGATTTTTCTCAAGCACCTGTTTGGCAAGATCAGATTACAATAAATGGAACACTTGATGGTGTAGTTTCAAATTTTACGTATGTTACCACAGGTGGAGTAGTGGATGCTGGAAGTAACACATTCTACGGTACAGGTAACGCTATAGAAAGTGATGCAACTGGTAATGTAAATGTGCTTTTTGAAGAGCCAATAAATCAGTTAAGGTTAAGTTATAATTATGGACCAAATGCTACTAACCCTGATCAAGGCGGACAAATTGCAGGTATATCAGATATTTACTGGCAAGGTATAGCTAGTAATATTATAGTTTTAGAAATTGATGGTAATCCCGTATCTGTTGGGTCAAGTTTTGTTGGTATGTATGGTACGATTGTGGTTAATCCAGATGGTTCATATGTTTACACTCCAGACACAAGTAATCCTGCTGTAGCAGGATTGTTAACAGGTCAATCACTTACAGAAACATTCAATTATTTATTAACAGATGGAAGTAATTCAAGTGCTGCAGATTTAATAATTGATATCAATGGTGATAAAACAGCACCTACAATTACTATTTCAACACCTATCGAAGGTGATAATATAGTTGATGATACAGAAGATCAAGATGTAACTATTACTGGAACCACCACAGATGTTGAAGATGGACAAGTGGTTACGGTTACTTTTTCTGATGGTACAAATACGGTTACCACAACAGCAACTGTAACAGGCGGTATTTGGACAGCTACAGATGCTGATATATCAGGTCTAACAGATGGGCCTATTACTGTTACTGCGGATGTAACAGATTTTGGAGGGAATCCAGCTACAGATTCACAATCAGTAACTTTAGGTACAACTATTATAGATCCGTGTGACGTGTCAACTTATAGTGATTTAGATTGCGATGGCGATGGTGTTACAAATGGCGATGAAATATCGGATGGTACAGATCCAACAGATCCATGTGATTATGATTCAGCAAATATAACTTTAACTCAAAGTGGAGATTACTTAGCTGCTGATTGTGATGGTGATGGAGAGAGTAATGGAGATGAACTGACAAACGGAACAGATCCATCAGATCCATGTGAAGGAGGTAGTTTACCAAATGTAGATTTAGCCAATACAACTAGCGATTGGTATGTAGCCGACTGTGATGGTGACGGAGTAATAAATGGAACAGAAGTAGATCCAGATATGGATGGTAATTCAGGACCTGGTAACACAGATCCAATAGACCCATGCGATTTTAATGATTCAGATCTTAGCTTAGCACCAAGTGGAGATTATTTATTAGCCGATTGCGATGGCGATGGTGTAACCAATGGCGATGAAATAACGGATGGTACAGATCCAGCAGATCCATGTGATTATGATTCAGCAAATATAACCTTATCTCAAAGCGGAGATTACTTAACTGCTGATTGTGATGGTGATGGAGAGAGTAATGGAGATGAACTGACAAACGGAACAGATCCATCAGATCCATGTGAAGGAGGTAGTTTACCAAATGTAGATTTAACCAATACAACTAGCGATTGGTATGTAGCCGATTGTGATGGTGACGGAGTAATAAATGGAACAGAAGTAGATCCAGATATGGATGGTAATTCAGGTCCTGGTAACACAGATCCATATGATTCATGTGATTTTAATGTTTCAGATATTAGTGTTGCACCAGGTGGAGATTACTTAGTAGAAGATTGTGATGGCGATGGTGTAACCAATGGCGATGAAATAACGGATGGCACAGATCCAGCAGATCCATGTGATTATGATTCAGCAAATATAACTTTATCTCAAAGTGGAGATTATTTAACTGCTGATTGTGATGGAGATGGAGAGAATAATGGAGATGAACTGACAAACGGAACAGATCCAACAGATCCATGTGAAGGAGGTAGTTTACCAAATGTAGATTTAACAGACACGACTAGCGATTGGTATATATCCGATTGTGATGGTGATGGAGTAATAAATGGAACAGAAGTAGATCCAGATAGGGATGGTACTTCAGGTCCAGATAACACAGATCCAAACGATCCATGTGATTATGATGTTTCAAGTGTAACTGTAGCAGTTACAAGTACTGTAGATTGTGATGGT
>NZ_BCBW01000035.1:0-97293 GCF_001315805.1 Olleya sp. ITB9 | reverse complement strand
CAGATCCGTGCGACTTTATCATTGCAGATGTAACAGGTAGTCAAGATGGTATTTGGTCAGACGCTGATTGTGATGGTGATGGTGTAACTAATGGAGATGAAATCTTAAGTGGTACAGACCCTAATGATGCTTGTGATTATTTGATTTCAATACAAGATGTTAATAATGTAAGTACTATGTGGCTGCTTATGGATTGTGATGGTGATGGTGTAACTAATGGAGACGAGATTTTAGACGGTACAAATCCTCAAGATTCATGTGACTATTTAGTCGCTAGTCAAGATTTAAGCATTGTGACGTCTTTATGGAATAATTCAGATTGTGATGGTGATGGTGTTATAAATGGTACAGAAATAATTGATGGAACTAATCCACTAGATCCATGTGATTTTGAACCAACAAGTCAAATAGGTTCAACTTCAGGAGATTGGTTGGTTGCAGACTGTGATGGTGATGGTGTAACTAACGAAGATGAATTGTTTGATGGTACTGATATAAACGATCCATGTGATTTTATTTTAGATAACCAAACAGTTTTGACATCTACAACTTGGAATATGCTTGATTGTGATGGTGATGGAGTTATAAACAATCAAGAAATATTAGACGGAACAGATCCATTAGATCCATGTGATTTTGATCCTGATAGTCAAAATATTGCCATAATTACAATGAATTTTGATGATTTAGATTGTGATGGAGATGGGGTTACAAATGGAGATGAAATAGATAATGGAACTAATCCTAATGATGCTTGTGATTTTGTATTAGAAAATCAAACAGAAACACCATCTACAGAATGGGATAATCTAGACTGTGATGGAGATGGAGTGATTAATTTAGATGAAGTTATAGATGGGACAAACCCACTAGATCCATGTAGTTTAATTGTATCCAGTCAAATAGTGACAACAAGTTCAATATTTAATGATTCCGATTGTGATGGAGATGGTGTTACAAATGGAGATGAGATTTTAGACGGTACTAATCCGTTTGATATCTGCGATTTTAATGTTAGCAGTCAAACTTCAGATTACACAGAAGAATGGGAAGATATTGATTGTGATGGAGATGGAGTAAATAACGGTCAAGAAATTGAAGATGGTACAGATCCAGCAAATGCATGTGATTATGATTATAATAGTCAAGATATTTCTATTGTCACAGATAATTGGTTAAATGCAGATTGTGATTGTGATGGCGAAGGTGATGGGTTTGTAAACGGAGATGAATTAGAAGATAGTAATGATAATGGAATACCAGATTATGCAGAGTGTAATAATGGAGAACCTTCAAATCCAAATGGTATTAATGTTTTTGATATTATGACACCAAATGGAGATGGACTTAACGATGTGTTTGTAATTAGTGGTATAGAACAATTTCCAACAAATACATTAAAGATTTATAACCGTTGGGGAGTTAAGGTATATGATGTAGACGGTTATGGATCTGAAGGAAGATTATTTAGAGGAACTTCTGAAGGACGAGTTACTGTTAAAAAAGACGAAAAACTTCCTGTAGGAACATATTATTACGTGTTGATCTATGTAAATAATTCAGGAGAGTCTATAGAGAAAGCTGGACCATTATACATTAACAGAAAATAAATTATCTAATATCAGTAACTCTTTAGAGTTACTGATTAAAATTCATACACAAATGAAAAACTATTTCATAATTATTTTAGGCTTACTAGGATTAGGATTTTATTCTAACCAAAGTTATGGTCAACAAGATGCTCAATACACCCAATACATGTATAACACTTTAAGTGTAAACCCTGCATATGCAGGATCAAGAGATGTATTAAGTTTTATTGGTTTGTATAGAACACAATGGGTTGGATTAGATGGTGCACCAGATACGTTTACAGCCTCATTGCATTCGCCAGTAGGTGAAAAGGTAGGATTAGGACTTAATATAACACAAGACGAGATTTTTATAACTAGCGAGACTTATATCGATTTGTCATTTAGTTATACCTTAAATTTAGGAGATGATTCTAAATTAGCTTTAGGAGTAAAAGGTGGAGGTCACTTTTTAAATATTGATACAAATAAACTAAACACAGGAGCTTTCAATCCTGGTGATTCAGAGTCAGAGATAAATATAGATAATAAGTTTTCACCTCAATTTGGTTTAGGCGTTTACTATTATACAGACAAGTTTTATTTAGGCTTGAGTGCACCAAATATATTAGAAACAGAACATTTTGATGAGAATGCAGCAAATAACAATTCTTTTGCTACAGCTACAGAGCGTGTTAATTTTTACATTATGGCAGGACGCACTTATGATTTAAATCCAGACTTAAAGTTTAAACCGTCAACATTAGTCAAGTTTGTAGATGGAGCACCATTACAAGTGGATTTGTCAGCTAATTTTTTAATAAAAGAGAAGTTAACATTAGGTGCTGCCTACCGTTGGAGTGCAGCATTAAGTGCTATGGCAGGATTTCAGGTTTCTGATCAGATAATGTTGGGAGTTGCTTATGATCGTGAGACAACAGAATTAAAACAGTATAATGATGGTTCTTATGAGGTGTTTTTAAGATTCGAATTATTTAAAAGAAATAACCGTATGATCTCTCCAAGATTCTTCTAATTCAAAAAAATAATTAACATGAAAAAAATAATTACAATAGTTATTAGCTTATTTTTTCTTTCAATAAATATTTTATTAGCCCAAGAGAAAAAGGCAGAAAAAGAAGGTAATAAAGAATTTGAAAATCTTGCATTTATAGAAGCTAGAGACTCTTATTTGAAAGCAGCTAATAATGGTTACAAATCCGATGAGTTATTAAAAAAATTAGGAGATTCTTATTATTTTAATGCCGACTATAAAAATGCTTCAAAGTGGTATGGTCAGTTATTTTACTCAGCAGATAGCATTCAGCCGGAATACATGTATCGCTATGCATTATCGTTAAAGAGTGATAAGCGTTATTTAGCTTCAGATGAAGTAATGGAAATGTTTTATGCAAGTAAAGGAGAAGACTATCGAGCTAATTTGTTTATAAACGAAAGAAATTACTTAGAGGAAATAGAGATGCAATCTGGTAGGTTTGAGATAATTAATGTGCCATTTAACTCTGCATTGTCAGACTTTGCACCTTCTTATTACCAAGGAAGTTTAATTTACTCATCAAACAGAGAAGAACGCGGAGCAACAAAACGTGTTCACGATTGGAATGAACAACCATTTTTGGAGCTTTATAAACTAAATAGTACAGAGGTTTTAAAGCCAACTAGTTCAAAGTTTAGTAGTAAAATTAATTCAATTTATCACGAGTCTACCGCTATCTTCACAAAAGATGCATTAACCATGTATTTTACTAGAAATAATTATACAAATGAAGATTATAAGCAGGATGATCAAGGCACAAACCGATTAAAGTTATACAGAGCAACACGAATAGACAGAGGTAGCACAGAATGGGATGTAGTTGAGTTACCGTTTAATAGTGATCAATACTCAGTAGCACATCCAGCACTTAGCCCTGATGAGAAGACCTTGTATTTTGCAAGTGACATGCCAGGAACAAAAGGATTGTCAGATTTATACAAAGTAGCTATAAAAGACAGTGTATTTGGACCAATAGAAAGTTTAGGTGATATTATAAATACAGAAGGAAGAGAAACTTTCCCTTTTGTAAGTGAGGATAATAAATTATACTTCTCTTCAGATGGACATGTAGGACTAGGCGGATTAGATGTTTTTGTATCAGAATTTAATGAAGATGAAACATTAGGAGACGTATTTAATTTAGGACGTCCAATAAATGGAACCGAAGATGATTTTACATTTATAATGGACAGTAAAACAGGTTTAGGTTATTTTGCTTCAAATAGAGAAGGTGGAGTAGGAGATGATGATATCTATAGTTTTAAGATGTACAAACCATTAATAAGTCGATGTCAACAAGCCATAACAGGCGTAGTGTTAGAAAAAAACAATGAGCTACCAATAGCAGAAGCAACGGTATATTTATTAGATGAAGAAAATAAAGTTATTGCAGAAAAATTATCAGGACCAGATGGTAGTTTTGAGTTTGATTTGGACTGTAGTCAAATTTATTCAATACGATCAACTAAAGCAAGTTATTCACCTGCAGAGAAGGTATTTAATACTCCAAGTAGAACAGGTACAGTAGAGAGAACATTACAAATGCGTCCATCCGAAGATATACCAGCTCCATTAGGAACAGATATTGCTCCTTTATTAGGAATAAATATTATTTACTTTGATTTAGATAAGTCATTTATCCGAAAAGATGCAGAGGTTGAGTTAAGAAAAGTAATAGACTTTATGAATGTGTATTCAAAAGTTAACATAGATGTACGTTCACACACAGATAGTCGTAATACTAGTGCTTACAATATAGATTTGTCAAACAGACGTGCAAAAGCAACAATAGACTATTTAGTAAATGTAGGAGGTATTAACAGGTCAAGATTAACAGGTGAAGGCTATGGAGAGACTCAATTACGAAACAGATGTAGTGATGGTGTAAAGTGTAGTGAGTCAGAACACCAATTAAACAGACGTAGTGAATTTATAATAGTCAAATAATTATGAAGTTTTAAATAAAAAAAGCTTCCAAATTTGGAAGGCTTTTTTATACTTTAAGCTAATGTTTAATTTTTAGTTTCGTTAGATTCTACAGGTTGCGACAATGCATTTTTAGCTATTAAAGCCATGTTAAATTGAGGTTCTATAGCTAACGCTTTATCTAAAATTGAAACTGCAGCTGCTTTATTAGTTTCTTTGTTTTCGTTAAATTTAATTAAAGCTTCTACATAATAAAAAGCTGCTTTTAAAGGTACTTTGTATGGTTGTTGTGTTTCGTAAAAAGTTTTTCCTTGATTATCCTTAACTGTTTTTAATCCTAAATCAACATATTTTTTTGCTTCTGTAAGATTTGTTAGATTTAAGTTTATTTCAGCTATTTCGTAAGCCACTTGAGCATTTTGGTATTTATCATGAAGTGCAACATAAAATGGAAGCGCAGCTTTTAGGTTACCAATAGTTTTTAATGCAACAGCTTTTACCTCTAAGGCAATATCAGAGTCGTTAGTTTTTTGTTCTATACCAATAGTATTAAGTGCTTGTGTAAACTTTCCATCATTAAGATAAATATAAGCTAAGGTATCTTTTCTTGCTTCAGATGGCTTTAAAACATTTAAATGTGTTAATGCATTAATAATCCCTTGAACGTCACCTTGCGCTTTCATTTGTTTATAATAGGCTTCGTAGTGAGAAGACAAAGCATCGTTATTTTGTGCTATTGCATTAAAGCTAATACTTAAAACAAGTATGTAAAATATGTTTTTCATTTTTATGATTTTAATTGGATCAAAATTATAAAAATATTTTGGTGTAAAATCTTAAAACATTAATAATTAATTATTTACTGAAACAGTAGTTTTTCTAGTTTCAAAAACGTTTTAAAATCATGATTTTAAAATAATATTTACACATTTATTTGTGGTTTAAAGAGAGTTGTTATTTATCAAAACATGATAATTTTAATTAAGGATAAGTATCTTGTTAATAATGATGTTATTAGTTTTTTTAGGATAACTAATTAAAAATCAGTAACTTTAAAATGGATAAAACAAACAACTATGGGAATTAAAAGTTTTGAAGGATCAAGAAAAGGACAACAACAAGTGATAAATAATCAATCTTTAAAAGTCAGTGATTATATGACTAAAGATTTAATTACCTTTAAAACCACGCAAAGTGTAGAAGAGGTTATTGATACTTTAATTAAACATAAAATTTCAGGTGGACCAGTCGTTAATGATAATTATGAGTTAATAGGTATTATATCCGAAGGCGATTGTATTAAGCAAATTAGCGAAAGTAGATATTATAATATGCCATCAGATAATAATAGTGTAGAAAAACACATGGTTAAAAATGTTGAAACTATTGATGGTAATCTTGATGTATTTGATGCAGCCAAAAAATTTTTAGACTCTAAACGTAGACGATTTCCAATAGTTAAAGACGGAAAATTAGTGGGTCAAATCAGTCAAAAAGATATCCTTAAAGCAGCTATGCAATTAAAAGGTCATAACTGGAAATAACATTAAACACGTCCATGTTTAGTTCTTAATGCATCTGGACTATCTGTAATTATAATTTTGTTTTTGTCTTTAGATGTCAACGACGCAATACTACTATAGTTGTAACCAGCAACAGGGTTTTCAAGCTTACTCCACTTAACTAGTCCAGCAACTGTTATACGTTCACCAACCTCTACAATAGCTTCTGTATAACGCAGTGATTTATTCATGCCAAAAATGCCTTCTGTTTCAATATTGTAAGATTCTAAAAGGGATCTAAATTTAGGTGAAGGATCATTAAAAGTACCACTATTAGCTTTGTTATCTATTACTAAGTAATCTTTATAGCTAGTAGGAAAAACAATTAGACGTTCACTTGATTGCTCGATAAAAAAATCTTGAATTTTAATCTCATTAACAACCGTTTTCCAATGCGAGTTTTTTCCATTGTTTACTTTTTTCTGGATAGTAATTTTATAAAATACACACTTACGTTTGCTTAGTGGTGCAATTAAAGGCGCATCAATATTTAAAGCTATACCTTCAATTTTAGCAAATTTGTTGTTTTGTAAACTTCCTATTTTGCTAAATGGCAATGCTTTTAATCGTCTTAAAATAATAGCTTTATGATTAAAAAAGTATATTAAAATGCCAATAGTTATGACAATACAAAGTATTACAATTATAATCATAGGTGGTTTCATAAAATTAAATTAATTTAAGGTTGTTAAAATATAAGTCTAACAACTTTAAAATACGTTACATGTTTTGCTGTCCTGTTTGTAAAGCATATAAGGCAAAAGAAGCTAACCAATGGGCTCCAGCATACTCACCAGAATCCATTTTAGAATAACTTGCATTAAAATGAGTATTAGCCAATGTCAACATTTTTTTGTTATTTAATGTTTGTCCTATTTGGTTTAAACACCAAGCACGACTAAAATTTAAACCATCCAAATGTGCCATTTTCCCATCTGTTTTATCAACAACTTCAACAGTACTTATATAGTTTGATGGTTGATCCCTAAAACCAGGCAAAAATTGGTCTAACCATGAAATATAGTCTGTTTTTGGTAGCACCTTAGCCATTAAAGAAGCTTCTTGTAAACAAGGTGATAAAAAGTCAAAACCACCAGGTTCCCAAGTAATAGGGCAACCCTTATCTTTTAAGTAAAATAATTTAGCCTGTTTAATTATAACTTGCTTCAATTTAGGGCTATATTTTTTAGCATAATCCAACGCAAAACTCATCCCAAAAGCAGTATTTGGATGTTCACCAACACGAATAGGGTAATTTAATTTATTAAAAAAATCAATGCATTTTTCTTCAATAAGTTGTGTTAATGGTTCTAGATTTTTGGCTAGAGTAGTACCTTCAGTAGTATTCCAATCTTTAAGACTTTCAGATAATTTAAGTAACCAAGCCCAACCGTAAGTACGTTCAAAAGTTTTGTTGTACTGATCATCAAAATATTCAATTTCTTTTAAAATATTAGACTCGGTAATACTTGTTTTAAGTTTTTTTAAAACGTCCTCGCGATGCTTAAACTCTGGAAACGATTTTAAAATATTTACCAAAGTCCAATGACCATGTACAGAGCTGTGCCAATCAAAGCAACCATAAAAAGCAGGATGTAACGCTTGAGGTGTTTTTAAATAACTACCATCACCAAGTACCTGATTAAGTTTGTTAGGATACTCTTGATCCACACAATTGTATGCAAAAGTGTATAAATAATTCGCTTTTTTTCCGTCAAGCGGAATAGGAGCCACTTGGATTGCAATGGTATCTTTTTTTACCGAAGCTTTGCCACTAGACTTGGTGTTTTTTGTACAACCCAAACTTAAGCCTATTAGTAGTAAATAAAAATATTTCATAATATTATTGTCGTTTTACAAGTGCATAAAAATCGTTATCCAAAGGTAAATATCCTTGGTCGTAAACAAAGTAATATATTGTACCAGCTTTTGTAGTGTAAATGCTTGTAAAATAATTAAAATCAAAACCTTTGGATTCTAATTTAGTCTTAGTTGTTTTGGTTTTTTGTTCAGGATTTAGACTTTCTAAAATTCGCCAATTTTTACGTAAGCGGTTATTAATATTTCTAATTAAGTTTTTTCCGTCTTTATTAACTTTATTGTTAAAGCTGTTGCGACAACCATCACTACAAAACTTTTTATCTATTCGACCAACTATTTTGTCTCCACATTCAGGACAAGTTTTATTCATAAATTAGGGTTTTTTAAGGCGTACCAACGTAAGTTTAATTGTTCTTGTTTAAAATAAAAGTCTTCAATATAATTTAAACCTATTTTTAAAAGCGCGTTATGTGACGCTTGATTGTAAACTTCAGTAGTTGCAAAAATTTCAGATAATTTCATAGTGTTAAAAGCATAATCTAGACTAGCTTTTCCAGACTCTGTAGCATAACCTTTGTTCCAAAAGCGCTCAATTAATCTGTAGCCAATGTCATAATACCTGGTAAAACCATTCATGTTATATTCTGTATTTAATCGTATGCCAGACCAACCTACAAAGTCTCCAGAAGCTTTTTCTATAACAGCAAATCTTCCAATACCACGATTTTGATATTGTTGTAAAATACTATCTAAAATTATTTTAGATTCTGCTTTTGTTTTAATAGGTTTATTACCTAAATATTTATGGACATTTGGGTTAGAATCTAACTCAAACATACCTTCTAAATCACTACTTCTAAGTTCGCGAAGCAGTAATCTTTCAGTTTCAATATTAATATTCATGTTTACTTTTTGTAGTTAAATTTAATCTCTTCAGTATTTCCGTTATCCTCTACAACTACATAAATATTGATTTCAGAATCACTTATTTTTTCAAAAGTAAACTGATCAAAATACACTCTGTTATCTTCAATTTTGACCAATTTAGCATCAACAGTTTCGTCCTTTTCTTCCCAACCCTTAAAATCATTACCAAAATGTTTTAACTGAAAAATTAATGTGTTATCTACTTCTCTTATTCCACCAAGTTCATAAAAAACAACTTTTCCATTACTAACTAATTTAAAACTAAACATCATAGAGTAACCAAGTGGTGGACTCCAGATTTCTTCTGTAATTCCGCCAAAAGCTTCACCTTTCCAGTGACCTTGGATCCAAGAAACTTGTGATAAATTGGCTTTAGGTGAAGATATAGTCTCATCAAATTTTATAGTATTATTCTGTGCAAAGCTTGTTAAATAAATAACTAATGCTAATAGTGTAAGTGATTGTTTCATAGCACGCTGGTTTAAGTTTTAAAGATACACTATTTCCGTTTACAAACGACAACAAACGTTTACAATCGACATTAAATGCGTAACAACCGACTAAAAGTTGGTTAATAAATCATCTTTGCAGTGTTGAATAGAACTAATGACATTCAATAATATAAAAAACTTATCTTATGAATACGTTAAGAAACAAAGTACAATTAATTGGAAATCTTGGACAAGATCCTGAAATTATTAATTTAGAATCTGGTAAAAAATTAGCTCGATTTACATTAGCTACAAACGAAAGTTATAAAAACTCTAAAGGCGAAAAAATTACAGATACACAATGGCATCAAGTTGTAGCTTGGGGAAAAACTGCTGATATTGTAGAAAAGTATGTTTTAAAAGGAAAGGAAATTGCTGTAGAGGGAAAGCTTACGACTAGAAGATGGGAAGATAAAGATGGTATGAAGCGTTATACTACCGAAGTGGTTTGCAATGAGTTGTTAATGCTTGGAAAGTAGACAGTACTTTATAAAAATAAAAAGGCTCGCAAATAATTGCGAGCCTTTTTTGTGTAAAAAAATTGTAATTAATCAACCGCATCTTCAACATCATCTGCAGCGCTCTCTACAGCGTCTTCTACTTTTTTTCCTGTGGTTTCTTCTCTACATCCTGTTAACGTAATTGCTAAACAGAACATAATAATACCTGTATATGCTATTTTTCTCATGGTTTTTTGGTTTTAAGATTTGTCTTTAATTTTAATTTCGTCGTCAGTAATTTTAACTTTTTTAGTTTCGGTTTCCAACTTTACTTTATCGTCTTTAACTTGTATTTTTGCACCATCATCTTTCATGTCTTGTATAACTTCTTTTTTGTTGTTATCTTCTCTACAAGCAATAAAAGTAGTGGTTAAAACGGTTAAGGCTAAAACTGTAAATATTATCTTTTTCATAGTAATTTTTATTAAGTTTTAGATTAGCCTATGATGTCTTCTAGTCTTTTAACAGTGTTTAGAGCTGATTTTACAGTGGTTAATTGTGATTGTACGATAGTCTGAATTTCTGTATCAGTATTAAAATTTTTTAATTGGTCTTCATATTCTTTAATACTAGCTTTTTCACCTCTAATGCATTCTTCCATTAAAGCTTCATCTGTATCTGCAGATAATGTAGATTTAATATTAATCCAACCTCTGTGTAAATCTCCTTTGATTGTTCCAGATGCTTTAGGCTCTGCGTTATGTTTTCTAATTTGATAATCTAGTTCTGTAGCAAAAGTGTTACGTTGTAATGCTTTTTGTTGTAACCAGTTTTTTAATGGTTCGTTATCTGTTTTAGTCATAACTTGTTTATAACCTGCTTCTGCATCGTAATTTTTTTGTAATAAATCTTGTAATGAGCTTACTACTTCTTGGTTTGATTGTGTCGTTTTCATAGTGTGTTTTTTAGTGGTTTGTAATTGTTTTTTTAGAATCTGTAACGTATACCTAATGCAATGTCAAAATCGACATCGTCACTGTAATCGTCATCAAATCCAATTTCTGGTCTAAAATCTAGAGATAGTTGCAAAGGGATATCAAAATTATATTCGATACCAATATCACCTGCAAGTAAAGCAAATGTTCCGTCAACTTCATTGGCATCATAAGATCCAAATCCTGCTCCAGCACCAACGTACCAGTTAAAATTATTGTCAATTGGCATAACCCATTGGTAAAGTCCCACGATTTTAACTACGTCAAAATTATTTGAGTCTCTCCAACCTAGGTCAAACTCTAGTCTATTGTTATCGTTAAGATGTCTTTGGTAAGATATTTCGGCTCCAAGTCCATCATTATCACCTAATCTTAATCCTAGTGCATTTTTTGAAATGTCTTGTGCATTTACGCTAAATGCTGTAATGGTAATAGCTACAATTGATAATATTAATCTTTTCATGTTGGGTTTTAGTTTGTTTATTTTGTTTTTGTTGATGTTATGAGTCTAAATAATTAGACGCCTTTTCCTCCAATTAATCTTAATAATATTGCAATTACTGCAATGACTAATAATATGTGTATTAATCCACTTGCGCTGTAGACAAAAAATCCTAATGCCCAACCTATTACAAGTATTACTGCTATAATATAAAGTAGTCCTCTCATGGTGTTTTGTTTTTTATTGGTTAATAATTATTTGGTTGTTTTAAATGATTCGATAATCTTAGATTTTGGTACTTCTAGATTACCCATAAGTTTTACCATTTGTTTTGCTTGGTTTAATGTTTTTGATACTCCTGTAGCGTAACCACGATCTGTAACAACTCCCCAAGTATAAATACGCTCTCTTCCTTTGGCGTTACTTAAGTTGATGTTTGAAATCTTTTTCTCAATAATTTGAGACGATTTAGTTACCATTGCTATTTGTTGATTAGCTTCAGATAAATTATCTGCTGTACCAGTAAATACTCCTGATGTTGTTTTTACTGTCCATTGGTAAACTTGTTGTTTCACTTTGTTGTCAATAACCTCTGTTGGGTTGCTGTCAAAAAGTTGACTGTCTATGATGTCAAGTTCTGCTGCACTTGATAATGTTATAGTTGTTGCAAATAGTAAGGTGAATATAGTTTTCATAATATGTTTTTTTTAACTGTTAGTATTCAGGTTATTTAATATGTTATCAGCTTTATTCAAGCTTTTATTGATTTTAGAGTCTGTTTCTGACAAAATGTTTTGAAAGTCTTTGCTATTAGTTGTTTTTGACAGTTTTTCTAGCAAATACAATTGATTATCAATTTTAGCTCTAAGCTTTTTTAATGTTTGTATTTTGTAATTCAAATTATCTTGATCAATGGTTTGTTGCATTGTAACCTCAGTATAATTTGGTATTGAAATTAGTTTGTCACTTGCAACTTCGCTAAATTCTTTTGCAATGTTAATGTGAGTCTTTTCAATGGTTTTAACTAAGTCTGCAATACTATCTTTTGTAATTATTTGTTGTAAGGTTTTACTAAGTTTAATAACTTCATGATTATCTTTAGATAGCATTAATAAAAGCTTAGCTTCGTTTTTATTATTTGTTATTGATTTATTTTTTTGTTCTTGCTCTTGCTTTTCTTTATCCTTATTTTTAATTAATTCGTCACAAGAATTAAAACTTAAACCTATTGTTGTAATTACTAACAAGATTACAATTGTAAATCTTCTAGTTTTTAAATATTTCATTGTAAATAATTTGATGTTACAAAGATGCAACCGTTACTAAACTTTTGTGTTACATCATTTTTTGTATTGTTTATAGAATTTTCATACCTGTTTTAGTTTCTATTTAAATACAATGCAAAGTTGCGACATAACTACAGGTTTTGTGTTACATCATTTTTTTGTTTAGTTATATGATTTCTACTTAAGGAAAGTTTTTTGTATAAAAAAACCTTACGATAGTAAGGTTTTAGAAGTGTATTTGTATTTATTTAATCTATTGGTAAGTAAATTATAAAGGTTGCACCTATACCAGGTTTGCCTTTAGCAATTATATGTCCTTTATGATTTTCTATTATTTTTTTACATATAGATAATCCAATACCTGTTCCTGAATACTCGTCCTTGTTATGTAACCTGCTAAATAAAACAAATATTTGATCTGCGTACTCGTTATCAAATCCAATCCCATTATCTGTAAAAGTTATTTTATGATAAAAAGGTTTGGTTGGTTTTGTAATTTGAGGATCGTTATCTGCTTCTATTACTTGATGTGTAATATTAATTACAGGAGATCTTTTTTCTGACTTATATTTTATTGCATTACCAAGAAGGTTGACAAATAACTGCTGTATTTGAAATGGTATTACTGTCATGGAAGGAAATGCGTCTGAAGTAATAACTGCATCTTCGGCTGAAATGACTTCTGCCAAATCTTGTTTAGCTGCTTCTAGCAGTAAGTTTATATTAGACTCTTCAAATACTTTGTCTGCTTTATTAGACCTTGAAAACTGAAGTAAATCGTCTATTAATAATCGCATTCTAGTGGCTGCGTTTTGTATACGATCTATGTATCTAGTACCACGTTCTGATAATTTTTCGGCTTCTTCATCTTCTAGTCTAGATAAAAAAGTTTGAATTTTTCTTAATGGTTCTTGTAAATCATGACTAGCAACATAGTTAAAGGATGACAATTCTTGATTGTTTCTTTCTAACTCAAGGTTACGTTCTTCTAATGCTCTAAAACTTATTATTTCGTCTGTAATATCTGCTGTTGTACCAAGTAAAACGGTTTCTTCTTCATCATTTATTATAGATTTACCGTAGGCCTTAAGGTGTTTAATATTTCCGTTTTTATGTACTACACGATAATATATATAGGGAAGTTCGACATTTTTTTTCATGTCTTCTACCTGTTGACTTAACTGTTCTACATCTTCTGGATGTACATATTGCATGAAATTTTGGATGGTAGGCTCAAAAGATTGTGGTTGTTCACCTAATAATCTATATAAGTTGTCAGAAAATGTAAATACGTCATTATTTTGATCCCAAGTCCAACTACCATGTTTACTTACTATTTCTGATTGATTAGTCGATTCTTTAAAAATTTCTAGTTCTTCGTTAGTAATTTTAAGACGTTTAATGTTTTTGTAAATGCTATTATAAGCTAAATACATTAATATTAACGAACAAAGTAATAATGAAAACAATAGTAATGGTGTTGCCATAAGGTCGCTTCTGTACTCATCACTACGTTTGTTAAGTAGGTTGTTTTGTAATTTTATAACACCTTTAATTTGGTCTCTAATACTATCCATTAAAGTTTTACCATTCCTAAAATTAGATATAAAGTTAGGGTCTTCAATGTCATTTTTTGGTAAAGATCTATAGGATGTTTTAAAAGCTATAAGTCGTTTATTAATTAATGTATTAACATCAATTAATTTAGATTTTAATTGAGGTGTTTTTTTTGTTAACACCTTAAGTTCTGCAAAACTATTATTAATGCGGTTTCTTGCAGAAAGGTATGGCTCTAAAAAGACAGAGTCGTTAGTTATGATATAACCACGTTGTCCGGTTTCGGCATCTTTTAGGTAAGATAAAATCTGTTCTAGTTCTACATTGACTTTGTAAGTGTGAGTGATCATCTCTGATGATTTTGTAACCTCAGTAACACTTCTGTAAGTTAGCGCACCTACAACTAATATTACTAGTGCACTTATGTACAACATAGCTCTTAAAAAAGAGATATTATTTGATAGTGTTTTTATCATAGGTTAAAGACGTAGCAAAAAGTTATCTTTATTCATGTTGTTAGTGTGATATTGCCAGTTGATAGTGACTACTTCAGACAATACTTTTTTTAATTTTTTAAAGCTACTTGGTTTTTTTATATAGATGTTAGCACCTTGTACAAAGGTATTTTCAATATCTTCTTCTGACGCAGAGGTTGAGTATATTGCAATTGCTATATCTTTAAACTTAGGATCTTGCTTGATTTCTTGAAGACATTCTAAACCAGATTTTCTTGGCATGTTTAAATCTAAAAATAACACATTTGGTAGCGTTGCTTCAGAGCTGTTAAGGTAATCCATTAAGTACACACCATCATTAAAGGTTTGTACTTTTGTAGTCATTTTTAAATCCTCAAAAGCATCAGTAAAAAACATTCTGTCGTCCTCATCATCATCTGCTAATATTATATTAATATAGTCTTCTTGCATACTATTAATTATTTTGTTGGTTTAAATCTCTTCGTTTTGCAATAATACGCTGAAAAGCTGTTGGTGTTATACCTGTGGTATTTTTAAACTGCGTGCTTAAGTGTGCTACGCTAGAGTAGTTAAGTTTAAAAGCTATTTCGGTTAAACTTAAATCTTGTTTGATAACTAGTTGTTTAGCGTATTCTATTTTTTGAATAATGATAAAGTTTTCTATGGAAGTATAAGTGACTTCAGAAAATAAATTAGATAAATATCCATAACTGTGTCCTAAAGCTTCAGATAGATATACAGAGCTTTTTACGTTTACAACTGTATCTTCATTAAAAACCATATCTGTAATAGTGTCTTTAATTTTTTGAACTAAAATGCTTTTTTGATTTTCAACAATTTCAATGTTAAATGTATCTAATTCATTTTGTAAATCTTGTTGTTTTTCAGGAGTGATTTTTTCTAGTACTTCAATTTCTCCAAAACCTACATTTTTGTACTTAATATTATTGTTATTAAGTACTTGCTCTAAAACGGTTTGGCAAATGGCATTAAAATCAAATTTAAAAAATAATGTCATAATTAATCTTTAGTTGCAAAATAAAGATAATACTTAAGTATTAACTAATTAATTAAGATTACTTTTTAGTAATAATATCAATAATTTTTACTGTATTAGCAATTGTGTATTTTGTTAAATCTTTGTGTGCTGTTTGGTCCAAAATATAAATGTTTGAAGGGCTATTTATACTTACATTTTTGGTTTTGTTATTTATTTTAAAATGTGGCACTTTGACTTTAATGTCAAAGTAGCTATCACCAATTTTTAAATCTGTACTGTTATTATAAGCAGTATTTTGACTATTAATACTATTGTCGCTAATAGGTTTTAGTTTACTTACAATTTGTACATCATTATTTGTAGACATTATTATTAAAGGCGTCACACAAATTAAGGTAATTAGAAGTAATATTTTATTAGGTTTCATAGTATTGGTTTTAAATATAAACACATCTTTACTAACTAAATTAATAACCAACCAAAGTCATAGCTTTCAAGATGTGTTTGTATTGTTAAATAGTATGTTGCAAAATTAATGTAGCAGCTTGTGTGTCATGTTACATAATTTTGGAATGATGTTATATTATTTTATTTTCTTCTAGTTTTTAAAAACTGTAGAAGTATTACCTTTGAAGCCTGAGTATAGTCTTGTTTGCTCTTTGTTATTATGAAAAACGATTTAGATTTTTATAAAAATATTTATAAGAATAGGTTACCATTAACCGAACTTTTGAAAGATGAAAGCCTATTTTCTAGTGTTCCTAAAAATTGGTCAATTGTAATTACAGACATCCAAAATAGTACAGATGCAGTTGCAAAAGGGTTTCATAATAATGTAAATTTGTGTGCTACAGGTAGTATTATTACGGTTTTAAATACATTAAAGTCTATTGATAAATCTATTGAAATACCTTATTTTTTTGGAGGTGATGGTTCTACATTTATTATGCCTGATACTCTTGTTAAACCAATCATAAGTGCACTAAATAACTACAGTACACATATTGCTAAAACATTAAAACTTAATTTACGTGTTGGTTTTATTAAAGTAGAACAAGTGTACAATAACAATATAACTTTAAGAATAACTAAATTAAGACACAATAAATACCTAACAACACCAGTAATTTTAGGTAACGGAATTAAGTATGCAGAGCGTTTTATTAAAAATAGTTTTGAAGCAATACCTAATATAAAGGACCAAAATATAAAGCTTAATTTAGAAGGTATGGAATGTCGTTGGGACGAAATCCTACCAGATGAATCCTCTAAAAAAGTGATATGTTTATTGGTAAATTGCGATGATGAAAATAAGCAAGCTGAAATTTTTGGTACAATAATGAATGAGATTAACTACATTTTTGGTGACTTAGACAATCGAAATCCAATTTCAGCTTTAAAACTTAAATTAAATACCTCTCTTGATAAAATTAGAAAAGAGATGCATGTTAAGTTAGGTAAACATCAAAACAATTACTTAATAAATAATTGGCTAATTACCATTTTTGGAAAATATTATTTTAAGTTTTTTAAAGCAGGTAAAGCGTATGTATATAAAGTTAGTCAATTATCTGACACTATTATGTTGGATGGATCTATTAATACTGTTATTTCTGGAACTGAAAAACAAATTAATAGATTACAAATCCTTTTGGATGATCTAGAGTCTAATAAAAAAATAATTTACGGATTACATACAACACATGCGTCTATTATGTCATGTTATATTCAAGATAGAAAAGAAAAACATATCCATTTTGTAGACGGTACAGAAGGAGGTTATACAAGTGCTGCTATTTTTGTAAAACAAAAAATTAAAGACCTAGCTAATCTTTAATTGCGAGAAGTAAAAGGCTTGTTTAGTTTGTAGTAAATTATCCTTAAGTGTATTTAATAATTGGTATGAAGGCTTAGATAAAATTCCAGATTTAATTTCTTTATTAACTTCGTTTAAAAAGTAGTTATTAAGTGTCATGCACTCTTTTAAAATTAGTTGACTCTTATTTTTATGTAACTGACGTTTTAATCCAAACCACAATAATTTAATTTTAATAACCCAGTTTTTGCGCTGTTTTGTCCTAATATTTAAGGTTTTTAAAATGTTTAATGATTTGACTTTAAATGCTATAGTGTAATTTAGTTTATCGTCAATCCAAGTTTTTAAGTCTTCATCTTTAGTTTGTGATTTTAAATACTGAAATGCTAATTCAATATCATTACTAACCATAAATAAATTTTGGATTGCAGTACTACCTACTTCATATTTAATCAAGTCATTCATAACATTAGTTTTTAAAAAACAAAGTTATGCAAATAGCGTGCCTGTAATTTTATACGATTTTAGTTAACTGTTATATAATTTACTTTTTCTTTAAAATTAAATACACAGGAAAATGATCGCTATAACCACCTTTATAGCGTTTGCCAACGTAAGTCCTGTAAGGTGTGCCTTTATATTTACCATCAGATTGTTTTAAAAAATCAGGATCATAAATATCGGCTTTTACGTATCTAAAAGATTTGCTTCTACTTTTAAAAAAATTAGGAGTGATTAGTATTTGATCAAATAAATTCCATTCAAAATTATGACTAGTTGTCCCACGATCTATGGATAATAATGTTTCCATTGGATTGTATAACCCTTGATTATCCACTAATTGTTCAATACTTTTACTAGCAGGATCATCATTAAAATCACCCATGACAATTACTTTAGCGTCAGGTAAATTATCTTTTAATGTTGCAATTATAGACTGTAAATGTTTAGATGCTGTTAATCGTTTGTGTTCTGTTTCATTATTGCCAGTTCGTCTGGATGGCCAATGGTTTACTAAAAAATGAATTGTTTCGCCTAAAAACATACCACTAACCAATAAAATGTCTCTGGTATAATCAGGCGATCCATCGTCATTAGTAAAATTATAAGTAAACACATCAGAGCTAGTAACAGTAAACTTTTTACTATCATAAATAAAAGCAACATCAATACCACGTTCGTCTTTACTATTGTAGTGTACAAATTGGTAAGGGTATTCTTTTAAATGTTTAGATTTAATTAAATCTTGTATTACAGCTTCGTTTTCTACTTCAGCTAAACCAATAATGGCAGGATGACTATTGGTTTCTTTTCTTCCAATATTAGAGATGGCATAACCAATTTTTCGTAATTTATTGTTGTATCTTTTAATGGTCCAACGTTTTTCGGACGTAGGATTAAAATCTCTATCACGCGTTAGGTTGTCTTTATAAATATCAAATAAGTTTTCAATATTATAAAAAGCTACCGTTTGCTTGTTAGTTTTAGGTTTTAAGAAGTTAAAATTCAAGACCATCAATTTTTTTGAAGGTTAAAAATAGCGATTTTATTATGGATACAATTATGTAACTTTGTAGTATAATTAATTATATGTTAGAAAAAAAAGATATCGAGCTTGAAAAAGCAGTTTTAATTGGTGTAGTCACAAAAGAGCAAAACGAAGAGCAGTCAAAAGAGTATCTTGACGAGCTTGAGTTTTTAACCTTCACAGCAGGTGGAGAAGTTAAAAAGCGTTTTACTCAAAAAATGGAAATGCCTAATCCCAAAACTTATATTGGGACAGGTAAAATGGAGCAAGTACGACAATACATTGAAGATAACCATATTGGTACAGCTATTTTTGATGACGAGTTATCTTCATCTCAAGAGCGTAACATAAGTAAAATATTAAATGTAAAAGTATTAGATCGTACCAATCTAATTCTAGACATTTTTGCACAACGTGCACAAACCAGTTATGCAAGAACACAAGTAGAGTTAGCGCAATGCGAGTACCTTTTACCAAGACTTAGAGGTATGTGGACACACCTTGAGCGTCAAAAAGGAGGTATTGGTATGCGTGGACCTGGAGAAACCGAAATAGAAACAGATAGACGTATAGTACGCGATAGGATTTCGTTATTAAAAGCTAAAATCAAGACTATAGACAAGCAAATGTCTGTGCAACGTGGTAATCGTGGACAAATGGTACGTGTCGCACTAGTAGGATATACCAACGTAGGTAAATCCACCTTAATGAATACCGTAAGTAAGTCAGAAGTATTTGCCGAAAACAAGTTGTTTGCAACCCTTGACACAACCGTAAGAAAAGTAGTCATCCAAAATCTACCGTTTTTATTAACAGATACCGTTGGGTTTATACGTAAACTACCTACACAATTGGTAGATAGTTTTAAAAGTACATTGGACGAGGTTAGAGAGGCAGACCTGTTATTGCACGTCGTAGACATTTCTCACCCAAATTTTGAAGATCATATTGAGTCTGTAAACAAAGTGTTAGGCGAAATAAATAGTGCAGACAAACCTATAATAATGGTGTTTAATAAAATAGATGCCTATAAAGCCAAACCGTTTGATGACACAGACCTAATAGCAGAACGTTCTGAGGAGCATTACAGTCTAGCAGAATGGAAAAAAACATGGATGAGTCGTGTAGGTAAAGACAATGCTTTATTTATATCAGCATTAAACAAACGTAATTTAGAAGAGTTTAAAAAGCGTGTCTATGATGAGGTGAGAGACATACACGTGACGCGTTTTCCGTACAATCACTTTCTATATCCAGATTATGATTATGATAATTTAGGAGAAGAAGAGTAAGATAATTTGGGCGTTACCCTAAAGGGTCAGGCTGTCCGTTATATCTTTTTTGTACAATTATTTAATCATTATGTTTTAGAGTAAATCTAATATTAGTATTAAATAAAGGTATTTTAAATAAACATCAAAAAAGGATGCCACTTCCATCCTTAACGCATAAAAAAAGCACCTTTAAAAGGTGCTTTTTTTGTATAAAATAATGTAGTACTATTAATTAGAATTTATAATTTAAACCTAATAACCAGTAAGATTGTAATTTGTTATCTACGTTATCAAAAGTAGGTTCTGCAGTAGTAGAAGTAACATCGTACTGACCTAAAGCATAATTAAGAGCTTCTTGTTTGTTGCTTCTTAAACCAAAGTCAAAACCAACACCAATCATTTTCCATAAGTTGTAACCAAAACTGTTAATCCAAGTAAAGTTAGATAAGTCTCCATCTTCATAAGATTGGAAAGTAGAGAAGTTAGACTTAAAGCTAATTGCACCAATTTGTCTAGTATAATCTGCAACAATTTTAGCACCTAAAGATGATTGAAAAACAGCATCGTTTTTAGCAAACACAAAGTTGTAGTTTAATGGATGTGCAACAACTATTAAGTTTTCAATAGGTGTCCAAGTTAAACCAACACCAACATCTAAATATCCTGGATCATTAAAGTTATCTAAAATTGTAGTTCTGTATTCGGCTAATCCAGATACTGCTAAATTTTTAGCAATATTTCTTCCGTATAAAGAAGAGATGTTAAATACATCTGTAGTTGCTTCAAAATCCTCACTATCTGTAGGGTCGTTTTTATCATCTAATTTTACCCAACCTAAGTTTACATTTAAACTGTTTCTCCAGAAAAATTTGTCTTCTATTAAATTAGCAAAACCATTAACAGTAAATCCAATAGTACCAGAAGAATTGTCTACAGCAGATTGAGAGTACCAGTTGCTAAATTCAGAAATGCTTCCACCAATAGTACCAAAAGCACCTTTTCTCCATCCTGGAAGTGCATCTATTTGAGCTTGTAAAGCATTTGCTTCACCTTGTAAAGCATCAGCTGCTGCTTGTTTTTCTGCTTTTTGAGCTTGTAATTCTTCTTTTGTTTGAGCGTTTAAGGAAACCATTCCAAAAAATAAAGCTCCAATAAATAATACTTTTTTCATAAAATATAAGTCTTTAATAAAACGGTTACAAATATAAGGTTTAGTTACAATTTATCACAAAACTCATTTTGTTTTAAATATTTGTATATCAATACCTTAATTAGGATATTTAAATTTTATCGTTTATACAATGGAACAAAAGAACAAGCCTCTCCATACATGATATTTTTAGCATATGGTTTTAGCTTGTTTGTTATCATAACATAAGCGTTTATAGGCACTGGCTTGTTACTACAGCCTTTAATTATAACAGGTTTGTCTTGGTAAATTGTAGCATCGATATTGGTAATTATGTCTTGGTAAATTGCAGTCTCTAAATCCTCTAAAGTTCCGATATGGCACTTTTCGACAAACGGTTCTAAATTTACGGTCAACAACATAAAAGCCCAATCAGGTATAATAGCATCTACACTACAATGTATAGCAACATACTGGTTTTGGTATTGACTCCAGTCATGATTTTTTACATATTGTCTAAAATCTTTCTCCTTTAAAACCAATTCTTGAAATAACCAGTCTTTAATATCTAATTGTACACGTGCACCTTTTGGATAATAATCCTCAAGATCTATAGTTATCAGTTTACTATTTGCTACACGATTTATAATCTCTTCAGCCATAATTTAAAAATAAGTAATTTTTATTGGTATCCTTCTGCTTGTAGTTTAAATAAGTCAGCATATAATGACTGGTTAGCCATTAATTGGTCGTGTGTGCCCATTTCTAGCACGCGACCTTCATCTAACACCAAAATCTTGTCTGCTTGTCTTACAGTACTAAATCTGTGCGAAATAATAATGCTAGTTTTATCTTGTGTTAATCCTATAAATCTATCAAAGACATCACTTTCTGCTTTAGCATCTAATGCAGATGTTGGTTCATCTAATATCATAACCTTAGCATCTTTCATATAGGCTCTGGCTAATGCTACCTTTTGCCACTGTCCACCAGATAATTCTTGTCCTTTTGCAAAGCGCTTACCTAATTGTTGGTCGTATCCTTTTTTAAGTTCTGACACCACTTGATTAGCTAAACTTAATTCGGCAGCATTTTCAATTTTATCTTGATTGTCTATTTGGTCAATATCACCAATAGCAATATTTTCTCTTACAGTAAATTCGTATTTAAAAAAATCTTGAAAAATCACACCAAAAAACGTTTGGTATTCAGCTTTATTAAACCTGTTAATATTTATTCCGTCTAATAAAATTTCACCCGAAGTAGGCTCGTAAAAACGTAATAATAATTTAGTCAATGTTGTTTTTCCTGCTCCATTTTGGCCAACAAACGCTAGTTTTTCTCCAGCTTTTATTTTAAAACTAATCCCTTTTAGTATCTTATTATCAGATTCTGGATAAGAAAATATTACGTTTTTAAATTCAAAACCTTCTGTTATAGTTTTTGGTAATGGCATATCTTCTTTATGTTTTGGTGCAATAGATATGTCAATAAAATCAAAATAGTCTTTTAGGTATAATGCACTTTCTGATATACGTGTAAATTTAGAAAAGAAATCTTGTAGGTTTCTGGTTAACCTATTAAAAGCACCTGATAAAAACGTTAATTCTCCTAAAGTAATTACTCCAGATATGACGCGATATATAATAAAGACATACGCACCATAATAGCTAAGTGTCCCTAAAACATTAAATACAAAACCTAAAGCAGATCGTTTTATAGCTAGTTTTTTGTTTAGGTCGTAATATTCTTGGGACAAATTTTTAAAACGATTAACCACAAAATCTGTTAAACCAAACAGTTTAATTTCTTTAGCGGTTTTGTCATTTGCACCTATGTAACGTAAGTAATCCAATTCTCTACGTTCTGCAGTCCAACCTCTTGCTAAAGAGTATTGTTGTTGACTAAACCAAATTTCGTTTATAAATGAAGGTATGATACTTAATACTAAAAGTATGATTAGGTAAGGTTCAAAATAGACTAAACCAGCAACAAGGGTTGCAATAGATATTAAGCTTTGCACTTCACCAAGTGCATTGGACATTAAACCTACACGACTTGTAGTTTGTGTTCTGGCGCGTTCTAATTTATCATAAAACTCAGAGTCTTCTAATAGGCTAATGTCTATTTGATTGGTTTTTTTTATGATTCTTACAGAGGTGTCAATAGAGTAAGCATCACCTAATAAACTATCTGTTAATTGGATGGCACGACTGACTAAGTCAGACAATACAATTAAACCAAACTCTATAGCAACATACGTCCATAATTGGGTTAAGTCTGTACTCTCTGATTGTGTTTGTAGTATAATTTGATCAATAATAATTTTACCTATCCATAAAATTATGACAGGTAAAATGGCACCAATTAACCTACAAAACGCTGAACTTAAAAATAAGGTTTTGTTGGTGTTCCAGATTTCTTTAAAAAATCGTGGTATAAATATTAATGCGCTAAAAGATTTTTTTAAGCTAGTCTTGTTACCATCTTTTAACGATTTTGGAGTACGTCTAGCCATTTATAATCTTAGATTTTAAAGCATTCCAAGTTCTAATTTTGCTTCTTCGCTCATTAATTCTTGTGTCCATGGTGGATCAAAAGTAATTTCTACTTCTGCATCTTTAACTTCGTTTAAAGATTTAACCTTCTCTTCTACCTCTAAAGGTAGTGTTTCTGCAACTGGACAGTTTGGTGTTGTTAAGGTCATTAAGATTTTTACATCGTAGTCTTCGTTTACAAAAACATCGTAAATTAATCCTAACTCGTATATGTCTACAGGTATTTCTGGATCAAAAATAGTTTTTAAAACTTTTACTATTTTTTCACCTAACTCTGCTGTGTCTATTGTTGTTTCACTCATGTTACTGTGTGCTTTTAATTTCCGCGAAAGCGAAACTTATTGTATTTGTGTTTGGTATGCTATAGCATACATTTTTATTTGTTTTATCATGCTTACTAGACCGTTTGCTCTAGTTGGTGATAAATGTTCTTTTAAGCCAATTTGATCTATAAAATCTGTATTAGCGTCTAGGATATCTTTTGGATGTTGGTTAGAAAATGCTCTAACTAAAATTGCAATTATCCCTTTGGTTATAATAGCATCACTGTCTGCAGTAAAAGCTATTTTATCGTTATCTAACTCTGCATGAACCCAAACTTTACTTTGGCAGCCTTTAATAATGTTAGATTCTGTTTTGTATTCTGGAGCGATTAATGGTAATGATTTACCTAAATCAATCATGTATTGGTAACGCTCTTCCCAATCTTCAAACATTGAAAATTCGTCAATTATCTCGTCTTGTATTTCTTTAATAGTCTGCATTTTTCAATATGTTTTCAGTTACAAAATTAATCAATATGGATTGATTTATTACTAAAGAATTACTAAAGATATTTATAGTGTTATTAATCTTTAGTTTTTGTATTTTGTTTTGCTATACTATTTAGTTTTGTAACAAGTTCTGCTATTTCTTTTGGTGGATTTCCAGCATCAAAAGTTGGTGTTGAGTATTGTTGTCCGTCAACTGTTATGGTTACATTAGCTGCTGCTGCACCATCATATTGATGTGCTTTGCTAGGAGCCTCTAAATTAGTAATGGATTTTGGGTCTATACTTTCTGATAAGGTTTTTAAAGCATTCCAGTCATCTTTACTACACGATTGTACGTTTTCCTTCTCAGCTCTGTTAAACTGAGATGTTACGGTCTCTTTATTTACTTCAATTAAGGTATAACTTCCTCTGCTAGAGGCTGCATATCTAAAAGTTAAATTGCCCTCTTGTTTTTGAGATGTTTTGTCTATATCTGCTTTAGCAGTTATTAGTTCTTTTTTATTTTCAAGAAGTGTAACCTTATTATCTTCTAAAGTGTAATGTGTTGTGTTTTGTAAATTTTGAAGAAAGGTAGCTTCTGTATCATTATCTTGGCAAAACTTTTTTGTTGAAACTAATGGACCAAAGGATATGCTATTATTTGTAGTTATCGTATAAGTACCAGAAAATTGATTGCATCCCGAATAGCCTGATACACGTTTTGCCTCTGCATCAAAGTTTAAGCTTAAGTTTTTATCTGCTTTGTTGTGACTGTTTAAAGTCGACACAATAAAATTTCCGTTTAATGGCTGAGATTTCATATCTGTATTTAAACTAGTTGTTGCATCTTTTGCTGTACCACAACTGTTTAAAATTAATGAAAAAAGTATAATCGTAATTGTTTTCATAGAAGTAATATTTTGGTATTTGACAATAATATTACAAAAAAGAAGCCAAAGTTATTACGATAGCATCATTTTTGCTTTCTTGACACCTTGTACTAAAGCGTCTATTTCTTCTTTAGTATTATAAAATGCAAACGAAGCTCTTACAGTACCAGGAATTTTAAAATAATCCATTATTGGTTGAGCACAATGGTGTCCTGTACGCACTGCAATACCCATTTTGTCTAATAATGTCCCTACATCATAAGGATGAATGCCTTCTAGATTAAAAGAGATTACTGAAGTTTTATTTTTTGATGTACCATAAATTTTTAAACCTTCAATATCTTGTAATTGCTTTGTTCCGTAGTCTAGCAATTCATGTTCGTATTCTGCTATGTTATCAAAACCTACAGCATTCATGTAATCTAGAGCTGCTCCAAAAGCAATTCCACCACAAATATTAGGTGTACCTGCTTCAAATTTATGTGGTAATCCTGCGTATGTTGTTTTTTCAAAAGTGACTTGGTCAATCATTTCTCCACCACCCTGATAAGGTTCCATTTTATTTAGCCATTCTTCTTTACCATAAAGCATTCCAACACCTGTTGGTCCGCAAATTTTATGCGCAGAAGTCACATAAAAGTCAACATCCAATGCTTGCACATCAGGTTTGATATGTGGACTAGCTTGCGCTCCATCTATTAGTACCGCAGCATCAAATTTGTGCGCTTTATCAATGATGCTTTTTATTGGGTTAATGGTTCCTAAAGCATTTGATATATGGTTAACAAAGACTAATTTAGTTTTGTCATTTAGTAAGGCATCAAAAGCCTCCATATCTAGTTCTCCTTCAGGAGTCATTGGTATTACTTTAAGAATTGCTCCAGTTTTTTCACAAAGCATTTGCCAAGGGACAATGTTACTGTGATGCTCTAGAGCGGAAACAATTAATTGGTCTCCTTTTTTTAATATTGAAGTAAAGCCATTTGCAACTAAATTAATACTATGTGTTGTTCCTGAAGTAAAAATTACTTCATAAGCTTGTTTAGCATTAAAATGTTTTTGAATGGTATGTCTAGCAGCTTCATATTTATCTGTCGCTTCTTGACTTAATGCGTGCACACCTCTGTGTATATTGGCATTGTAATTACTGTAATAATCTACTATTACATCAATAACTTGCTGAGGTGTTTGTGATGTTGCTGCATTGTCAAAATACACTAATGGTTTACCATTTACTTGTCTATTAAGTATCGGGAAATCCTTGCGTATTTTGTTAATGTCAATCATAATTTATAGTTTAAACTCTGAAGCAATGCTATTAAATAGTGTTACAAAAGTATAAGCAGCAAATGCTACAGTTATTAAAAAAGCAATAATAACATGTGTTACTTTTATAATGTCTTTGGCTAAAACGTTAGTAACTGTTTTAAATATTAATATAGAAAGTATTATTATTAAGTAGGTTAATGACAAACCAACAAAAGTTAATAAAATACCATCAAAAAAACCGCCTTTAGTAAAATAGTATGTAGTCCCAGCTAATAATGCTATAGCTAGACATATACCAATTATTTTAAGGTAAGTCTTAGTTGAAATGCTTAATAAATCCATAGGTTTTATAAATCAAATCCTATGTTAACATTTAATTTAGTAGCGATTAGCTTTGTTATACGTTGTTTTAATTCTGGAATTTTAACCGATTTTAAAACATTGTTACTAAAAGCATACATTAATAATCCTCTAGCTTCCTTTTCTGGAATACCTCTAGATTTCATGTAAAATAATGCGCTTTCATCTAATTGTCCTATTGTACAACCATGAGAACATTTTACATCATCTGCAAAAATCTCAAGTTGAGGTTTAGAGTTTATTGTTGCTTTATCACTTAAAAGAATATTGTTATTTGACTGGAAAGCATTTGTTTTTTGAGCTTCCTTATTAACAATTACTTTACCATTAAAAACTCCTGTAGCACTATCGTTAAAAATTCCTTTATAATCTTGGTGACTTTCACAATTTGGCTCAATATGATGCACTAAAGTGTTATGGTCAACGTGTTGTTTATCTCCAATAATGGTAATACCATTTAATGTCGAGTCCATGTGCTCTCCATTTTGATAAAAGTTAAGATTGTTACGTGTTAACTTTCCACCAAAACTAAAGGTGTGTACAGAAACATGTGTTTCGCGTTTTTGTTCAACAAAAGTATTGTCTATTAACGAAGCGTTTTTGTTGTCGTTTTGTACTTTGTAGTAATCTACAATGGCACGTTTGTTTGCCACTATTTCTGTAACCGAGTTTGTTAAAACTGGATTATCAGTTAAGCTCTGGTGACGTTCTATGATTTGTACATGTGAATTTTCATCGACAACAATTAAGTTACGTGGCTGTAGCATTAAAGCTGCTTCATTACCAGTTGAAAAATGTACAATTTGTATTGGTTTTGCAACAACTTTATTTTTAGGAATATGAATATAAGCACCTTCCTTTGCAAAAGCTGTATTTAAAGATGAAATTCCATCTTTTGTAGCTACGCTATTAAAGTGATTTTCTATTATTAGTTGATATTTTGGTTTTGTTAATGCCGAAGACATTAAGCAAACATCTATACCATCATGAGTTGTTTCTGATAAATGAGAAGAATACTTACCATCAATAAATACAATTTTATAAGTATCTATATCATGAATAAAATATTTTTTAATTTCATTGTATTCTAAAGCACTATCTTGGTTAGGAAATATGCTATAGTCATGTTTTAAAACACTGTTAAGTGATGTATATTTCCAAGCTTCGTCCTTTTTAGTAGGAAACCCTTCCGCTTCAAAAGTTTTAATAGCTTCACTTCTAATATCATGTACTTTGCTATCGATATCATTTTGATTTTCGAATGCTATAAAAGACGATACTAATTTTTCTTTTAAACTCATATTTTAAGTCTTCAGTTTGCAGTTATTGTAAAACCTTGGTAACAGGTGTTTACAATAGCTTGTTACTGTATTTATTTTATTATTTAAACTATAATGTTCTGCGGTTTACACAGTATTTATAGTTAATGTTAAGCGTCAACTTCTTCTTTAATCCAGTCGTAACCTTTTTCTTCTAGTTCATGCGCTAGTTCTTTACCACCTGATTTTACAATTTTACCATTGTATAATACATGTACAAAATCTGGTACGATGTAGTCTAATAAACGTTGGTAATGTGTTATAACTATGACACCATTATCTTTGTTTTTTAGTTTGTTTACACCATTAGCAACAATACGTAAAGCATCAATATCTAAACCAGAGTCAGTCTCGTCAAGAATTGCTAATTTTGGCTCTAACATTGCCATTTGAAAAATCTCGTTACGCTTTTTTTCTCCTCCAGAAAACCCTTCGTTTAAAGATCTAGATAAAAATTTACGATCAATTTCTAAAAGTTCTGATTTTTCACGAATTAATTGAAGCATTTCTTTAGCAGGCATATCTTCAAGACCTTTTGCTTTTCTAGTTTCGTTGATAGCAGTTTTCATAAAGTTAGTGACACTAACTCCTGGAATTTCTACTGGATATTGAAACGATAAAAACACACCTTTATGTGCACGCTCTTCAGCAGCTAACTCTTCAATATCTTCACCTTCTAAAAGGATGTTACCATCGGTCACTTCATATTCTTCCTTACCTGCAATAACTGAAGCTAAAGTACTTTTTCCAGAACCATTTGGTCCCATTATAGCGTGTACTTCTCCAGCTTTTACCTCAAGGTTTATTCCTTTTAATATCGATTTGTCTTCAACACTTGCGTGTAGGTTATTTATCTTTAACATACTATTTATTTTCCTAGTTTGATAACGTCGTTTTTATTTTCCTTTAAAGCGCTTACGCTTATAACTTTATTTATTTTTAGCTTATATGGCCAACCTTCTTCATTTTCATCTTTAGGAATTAACTCTCCTAAAACTTCAATTTTAACCATATCTGTTGGTTCTTTTTGGAAGGCTTTTGCTTGTTCTGCAATTAGATTGACTTGGTCGTTTAAAACTACTCCATGAATATCATTACCAACCTGAAATACAGCTGCATCAGCATAATACACAAAGTCACCTTTATATTGTTCTCCTTGATCTGTTTTGCAACTAACAAATGCGATAAGTAATAATACAATAATTGCTTTTTTCATGATTAACTATTGGATTGGTTCTGGTGCGTGGTTTAAACTATTAAAATCTTTAATGGAGTGCTGAATAATAACTTTTGCTTTTTTGTTTTCAGCGAAAGTTTCAAAAACTTCCATCGATTGCTTTGTGTTTTCAGAACTGTGGTTAAAGCTTGGTACTATTTTGTTTGATCTATTTTCTTCAAAATGATATAAATCTCCTGTTAATAAAATTGGCCCCTCTTGTTCCAATTCTAAGAATAATGATTGATGACCTGGAGTGTGTCCTGGTGTTGACTTTATGATAACTTTTCCGTCATTAAATACATCAAAGTCTCCATTAATTTTTTTGATGTTTTTTAAATCTTTAATGGCATTATAATTATCAGGAGCTTCTTTTTGTTGTACTTCACTAGTTACAAAATCATATTCTAATTGTTGTACTAACCATGTTGCATGAGATAATTTTGATGCGGAACCAGAATGGTCAAAATGGGTGTGTGATAAAGCAATGTACTTAAAATCTTCGGTTGTTAAACCAATGGTTTTAAGTTGCTCGTCAAGCCCTTTTTGTCTTGATAAAGTAAACGCTCCATTTGGTGTTGTAAATGGTGCTCTTCCAATAAATCGTTCAGACAATCCAGCATCCCAAAGTAAATTGCCTTCTGGATGTTTGATTACAAAAAACATGTCTGCAAAAGTCTTACTTTCACCTTTATATAAATCGTCTTCCGAAAAAATCTCTAACGCATTAACTTGTACTGTTCCACCATCAAATACAAATAGTTGAATAGGTTCCGTTTGTTTTGCAGCAATATTATTAGTGTCTTCTAAACTTTTTTTAGAGTCTTTACAAGCTGTAAATGTTATTGCTAAAGTTAATAGTATAAGTATTTTTTTCATTGTATAATTAAAGTTGTTTAACCTACAGATCCTTCTAAAGATATTTCTAATAATTTTTGAGCCTCTACAGCAAACTCCATTGGTAACTTATTTAACACGTCTTTACTAAAACCGTTAACGATTAAAGCGATTGCCTTTTCTGTGTCAATACCACGTTGATTACAATAAAATATTTGGTCTTCACCAATTTTACTTGTAGTTGCCTCGTGTTCTATTTGTGCAGATTTATTTTTAGCTTCAATGTAAGGGAAGGTGTGTGCACCACACTCATTACCCATTAATAGACTGTCACATTGTGAAAAGTTTCTAGCATTAGTAGCACGACTACCAATATGTACTAAACCACGATATGAGTTTTGAGATTTTCCTGCAGAAATTCCTTTTGAAATAATAGTCGACTTGGTGTTTTTACCTAAGTGAATCATTTTTGTACCAGTATCTGCTTGTTGGTAGTTGTTTGTAACTGCTATCGAATAAAATTCTCCAATAGAGTTATCTCCTTTTAAGATACAACTTGGATACTTCCAAGTTACTGCACTACCTGTTTCTACTTGTGTCCAAGAGATTTTAGCGTTTTTCTCGCATAAACCACGTTTAGTTACAAAATTGTAAACACCACCTTTACCTTCTGCAGTTCCAGGAAACCAGTTTTGTACTGTACTATATTTAATCTCAGCATCATCTAAAGCTATAAGCTCTACAACAGCTGCGTGTAATTGATTTTCGTCACGACTTGGAGCAGTACAACCTTCTAGGTACGATACGTAGCTACCTTCATCTGCAATTAGTAAAGTACGTTCAAATTGTCCAGTACCACCTTGGTTAATTCTGAAATAAGTTGATAATTCCATTGGACATTTAACGCCTTTTGGAATATAACAGAACGATCCGTCACTAAATACTGCACTATTTAAAGCTGCATAAAAATTATCTGTTGTAGGTACAATGGTACCAATATATTTTTTGACTAATTCTGGATGCTCTTTAATCGCTTCAGAAATACTCATAAATATGATTCCTTTTTCAGAAAGCGTTTTTTTAAATGTTGTTGCAACAGAAACTGAATCTACAACAATATCCATTGCTATGTTATTCATCTTCTTTTGCTCATCAACAGAGATTCCTAATTTTTTGTACATCGCTAATAAATCAGGATCTACATCGTCTAATGTTTTGTTAGGGTCAACTGCTTTTGGAGCAGAGTAATAGGCTATAGACTGAAAGTCTGGTTTTTTGTAATTTACATTAGCCCAATCTGGTTCTTCCATTGTTTTCCATACTTTGAAGGCTTCTAACCTCCATTCCGTCATCCATTCTGGCTCTTCTTTTTTCATAGAAATAGCACGAACAATATCTTCATTTAAACCAATAGGAAATGTTTCAGATTCTATATCTGTAAAAAAACCGTATTCATATTCTTTGGTTTTTAATTCTTCTCTAAGGTCGTCCTCTGTATACTTTGACATATTTTGTCTTTAAGTTTAATTATAGTGAAAAAGATTCTCCGCAACCACAAGTACGGTTAGCGTTAGGGTTATTAAATACGAAACCTGTTCCGTTTAATCCTCCCGAATATTCTAGAGTTGTACCAATTAGATACAGAAAACTCTTTTTGTCAACAATAATTTTTATGTTATTGTCTTCAAACACTTTATCGTCGTCTGCTTTGGTTTTGTCAAATTTTAAATCATAAGACAAACCAGAACAACCACCACTTTTAACACCTACGCGAACATAGTCAGTGTTTGGGTTGAAGTCATCATCATTCATCAGCTCGATGACTTTCTTTTTAGCTGTGTCAGAAACTTTTATCATACCTGTTTATTAGATTTTATCTAAACGTCTTGCAAAGATACAACATCAGTCGCTTTTTTCCTTATCAACTAACATTATATTAGTATATGGTTTTATTGATTTTTCTTATTGTTGAATAAAGTCCGGATTATTTATAAAGCTAGGATCTGATAAAGTTAGTAAAAAAGCCTTAAGATCGGCTTTGTCTTCAGTAGTTAATTGGACGCCACCTTGGTTTACTTTTTTCATTAATGTGTCAATGGTATCAGAGTCCTGTAATCCAGTGCTGTAATGCTCAATGACATCCTCTAAGGTAGCAAATCTACCATCGTGCATATATGGAGCAGTGTAAGCTAAATTACGAAGTGAAGGTGATCTGAATTTTCCGTTATCGTTTGGGTTTCCTGATATTAAACCTAGTCCTAAGTCAGAAAAAGTGGCATCTAAACCATTGTTATGAAATTGATTATCCGTCCAAAGTGGATTGTTTGGATTGCCATGACAATGGAAACAGTCTCCTTTGTCTTCGCTCATAAAAATATTTAATCCGTTTTGCTCTTGAGGTGTTAATGCAATTTCTCCATTAGAAAATTTATCAAATTTTGAGTTTCCAGAAATTAAAGTACGTTCGAATTGTGCAATTGCTTTAGCGACTAATTGTTTTGTAATAACAGAAGTGCCAAAGGCTTGTTTAAAAAGCTTAGGATATTGCTCATGATTATTAAGTTTAGCTTCTACAGGTTCCCAACTATCATTGCCAAGTTCGTTGGTGTCAGTGACTGGTTCTAATGCTTGGTTTTCAAGGCCCAAAGCATGACCATCCCAAAAGTATTTGTCATCAAAATTCCATGCCAAATTAAATAAAGGCATGCTGTTTCTGGTTCCTAGTGTAGTTGTTACACCTTGGCTAAATTGATTTGGGTCAGAAAAAGCGTTTTGTGGTAAATGGCAACTAGCACATGCTTTAGTGCCATCTACAGATAAAATATTGTCAAAAAATAAACGCTTACCTAAAGCGACACCTTCAATAGTAAGTTTATTATTGATAGGGATTCTTGGATCTATCAATTTTTCTGTAAATAGGGTAGGGATTTCTAATTGATAGGGTATTGGTATATAATCTTCTTCTCGCGTTGTTGTTTCTGAAGAACATCCAGAAATAATAACTACAAAAAGGGTGAATATGAACCAATTTTTCATGATTATTGAGTTATTTCGCCTAAGTTAAAAATACTCATTATATTTTGTTGCATCATTTTTTGAGCATCATAGTTAGGCATTAATGGTGTGTCTAAAACGTTTAAATCCCAAGTATTTGGATTAGTAAATAACTCGGCAATATTCATATCTATATTAATTACAGTGTCACTATTAATTAAGATTGGTGTTTCAAATGCGATTTCTGTAAAATTTTGCTCAAACACACCTTCGCTGACTCTTGCTGTTCCGTTATGAAAATTAAAAGGAGATGCATCTGTCGTGTCAACATTATACATACCATCAAATTGTAAAAAATGATAGCCTCCACCAAGCATTTCTGGCCAATTCCATGAGGCTGTATTTAAGTCAGGGTAAGCACCATCAATATTATCTGTTTCATTAAAACCCCAAACAAATTTTAAGGTGTATGTTCCAGTAGGAATTGCATTGTTTTCTGGGCTAAAATTATAGGTGTTTGCTATAGCTAAATCTGTAAATTTATAACCGTCAAAAGTATAAGTCTCGTTGTTGGTATTTGTTAGCTCAAAGCGAGAGGTTAGGTATCTAAATCTATCTATGTTTATGGCTTCTCCATTTGCGTTTGTAACAGTTGTGGTTTGTAGGTTGTCATTGTTAATTTCAGCATCGTTCCAGTGATGGTTAAAGGTGAAATTTACTTTTGGTGATATAACAGTGTTATCGTCATTGTCTTCATTGCAAGTAAATAAAGTTATAGCTAGTATTAAAAGTGTGGTTATTTTTTTCATTATTTTATTTCTATTAAAAGAAGGTCTGTAAAACCCTTATTTTCGTTTATGTCTAAATCATTACTGCTTGATTCTCCAACTGCTATAATTTTACCATTACTGAGTTGAGTTACTCCGTAAGTAAAATCGACATTAGAACCACCTATGGTTTGTTGCCATATTAATTGACCTGATTGGTCTACTTTAAAGATCCAAGCGTCATTTTGGCCATTATTTGACGTTAAGTTACCTGAAGCACTTCTGGAGCTTCCACAGATAACAAAACCATTGTCGTTAGTTTTAGCAATTGCGCGACCAACATCAAAGTCTTCTCCTCCATATGTTTTTTCAGAAAGTATTTCGCCTTCAGGCGAAATTTTAATCATCCATACATCTGCAGCACCAAAGTTACTCGTAACATCTGTATCTTGACCACGAGTGTCGCCAAGAATAAAATAATTGCCATCCTGAGAGGCTATTATAGCTCTGGCTTCATCAATTTCTGTTGATCCAAATGATTTTTCCCATAATAAAGTTCCTGTGTTGGAGATTTTTACAATCCAAAAATCATAAGACCCTTTATTGTTACTGATGTCTGTGTCATCACTATCTGATGATCCAACTATAATAAAATTATTGTCATTAGTTTGAATGGCATCAAAAGCGCTATCTGTAAACAAGCCACCATAATATTTGCTCCATTGTACTTCTCCGGATGGGTTAAGTTTTAAAGCCCAGTAATCTCCTCCAGCATGAAGTGTTTGGCTGTTTCTAGAGTTGCCTTCTCCTCCTGAAGCTGTAACATCTAAAATACCAGTTATAAAATAACCGCTATCATTAGTTTGAAGTATGGATAATCCTGTATCAATACCAGAATATCCAAATGTTTTTTCCCATTGTAATTGACCTTGGTTGTCTAATTTTAATACCCAAAAATCCTCTTGACCATTGTTGTTAGAAACATCTCCATCAATGCTGTAAGTATGTCCAATAATAGCGTAACCACCATCTTGAGTTTGGATAATATCATTTCCTCTTTCGTCGTTAGTTCCTCCAAAAGTTTTTGACCATTCCAATTGAATATCTTGATTGTATTTTAAAACCCAAACATCATAACTTTCGTTGTTTTTTGTGGTTACATCTCCATCCATGGATTGTGTAAACCCTAAAATTACAAAGCCTCCATCTGATGTCTTTTTTACAGTTTGTCCACTTTCATTTTTAGAACCTCCTAAAGTGGTTACATTATCTACAATTCCTGCTGAAATGTTGTTGGGTGACGAATCTTGTGTTGGCAAAGTTTCGTCTTGACATGAAAATATGCTTAATATGGTTGATGATATTACAGTGGTAATTGTTAGTTTTAATTTATTCATTTTTAATCAATTACATGTTGGTAACTCATAATTTGAAATATTACTTTTTAACTACTAATTTTTTTGTTGTAGTGCTATTTATCTTAACAAGGTATATTCCGTTAGCTAAATGATCTGTATTTAAAACGAAGCTATTTTGGTCAATATTGTCCTTGAAATAAACCTTTTTACCTATCACGCTGTAAACTTCAATAGTTTTTATTTTTTTTGTTTTATTTGTGCTTATGGTAGTGCTAGAATTTGTAGGATTTGGTGCTAATGAAAAAGAGTTTTTTATAGAAAACTCTGGAGTGCTTAAAGGTGAGTTGCTAGGTCTAACTATAAACAAGCCACCTTCAATATCACTTATTATTATATTACCACTTTCAAAATAAGGATATGTACTCCATGCACCATTAAAATTAGCGCTATTACTAGAAGGATAGGTGTCAAAATAAGCGATTTCAGAATTTGAATTGTTAGAAGAAATAAGTGTCGGAATATCTAAAACACGTAATCCTGCTCTGTAATTAGCTAAGTAAAATTTATCTCCTTTAACATAGCCATTGTGGTCAATTGCTGCTAATGAAGATTCGTAAGTTGTTGCTAATACTGGATTATCTAAATCTAACAGGTCAAAAACGAAAGTTCTTGTTCCAAAACCAAAATTTTGCTCATCAGTTTCGTCTCCAAAAATAAAATACCTGTGGTCATCTGTAAACCAACCTTGATGTGCATAGCCAGGATTTGGATATGTGATTTCTGATATAAATTGAGGGTTTGATTTATCTGTTACATCTAAAATTACCACTCGGTCATTAGAGCCACCATTGCTGGCTAATAATATTTGTCTTCCAATATAGCTTGTTATTCCCGTAACTGTTGGGCTTGTGGCATTATTGTCTGATCCGTTGTAGGTAATAACCTGTGCGTCATGTGTGTAGCCTTTACCAGAATAGCTTCCCGAAATAGTAGGTGATTGTGGATTTGTAATGTCTACAAAAACAGGCCCACCACTGGCTGCTCCACCACAACCTACTAAATAAGCAACGCCTTCACTTTCATTAATGACTATGTTGTGACAGCTACCAATTGTAATTCCGTTATCACCATAAAAAACATTCACGTTACCGTCTAAAGGGTCACTGGTATAAGTTAAATCACTATTTGGTCCAGTGCGTAAATTAGTTAGATCAAATATTTGCATTCCATGACTCCCAACACCATCTGCTACTATAAAAGCATGATTGTTATATACTTTTACATCTCTCCAAAATGATGTGTTACCATTTGAAGTTTCAATTCGCCCTAAAAATACAGGATTGATTGGGTCACTTATATCTACAAAAGCAGTACTGTTAGTAGTGCCAACAATCGCATACTCTTTACCATCAAGTGGGTCTGTCCAGCCCCAAACATCGCTTCCTTCTTCATTACCTAAAGTTGTGGCTAGAGTAGTAATAGGTACTCGTGATAGTAAATCGTAACCATCACAAGGATAAGTAGTGTCAATACCATTAAGAGTATGTGTTACAAACCCATTAACACAAGGGTTTTGTGCTAGTGTTAATTGACCTATAAAAAGAGAAGTCACAATTAGTAGTTTTTTAAGCATCGATTTTGGGTTAAATTATTCTTAAAGATTAGTAACAAATTTAGCAGAATTAACGATAATTTACATTTTTTACGTGTTAAAATGCTTAATTTATAATAAGTATAACATAGAATGGTTAAAAAACTAACAATTTAAATGTATTTAGCTTATCTATTAAATTAAGCTTAGTATTTTTGCAGTATGATAGAAGATAAAAATCAACAACGTACAGACTTAAGTCAATTAGGGGAATTTGGTTTAATAGACCATTTGTCTAAAAGTTTTGAAATCAAACAGAAATCAACAATTAAGGCTATTGGTGATGATGCTGCTGTTTTGGAATTTGATAATAAACGAGTAGTTGTTACTACAGATTTTTTAGTTGAAGGTGTGCACTTTGATTTAAGCTATATGCCTTTAAAGCATTTAGGTTACAAAGCTGTAATTGTGAATCTATCTGATGTTTATGCTATGAATGCTGAAGCAACTCAAATTACAGTGTCTATTGCTGTGTCAAACCGTTTTCCTTTAGAAGCTATTGAAGAGTTGTATGCTGGAATTCAAACCGCTTGTAAATTATATGATATTGATTTAATTGGAGGTGATACTACGTCTTCAACTTCTGGATTAATCATATCTGTAACAGCAATTGGTCAAGTAGAAAAAGATAGTGAAGTATATAGAAGTGGCGCAAAGCCTAACGATTTGTTAGTTGTTTCTGGTGATTTAGGTGGTGCTTATTTAGGGTTACAAGTTTTAGAACGCGAAAAAGAAGTTTTTAAAGTTAACCCAAACAGTCAGCCAGACTTAGATGCTTACACTTATATTGTTGAGCGTCAATTAAAACCTGAAGCACGTAAGGATATCGTAAAATTATTGCATGAATTAGAGGTTAAACCAACTTCAATGATTGACATAAGTGATGGCTTGTCATCTGAGATTTTACACCTGTGTAAATCTAGTAAAGTAGGTTGCGATTTATATGAAAACAAGCTGCCATTAGATCCTCAGGTAATTTCTACAGCTGAAGAGTTTAGCATGGATAGCACTACTATTGCTTTAAGTGGAGGGGAAGATTACGAGTTGTTAATGACTATATCTCAAGAAGATTATCCTAAAATTAAAGCTAATCCAAACTTAACGGTTATTGGTTTTATAACAGAAGCTGCCTCTGGTGCACATCTAGTAACTAGAGGTGAGCAAAAAATTGAGCTTACAGCACAAGGTTGGAATAGTTTTGATAAAGATTAAGACGTCATTTTTAAAACTTTTGTATTCTGTTGTTTGGCGTAACGTACTAATTTGTTTTGGTGTATGCGCTCTAATACAGAGTTAATCTCTTTGTATTTAGGTGTCATTGCTGTTAATTGACCTGTGCTATCAGTGGTCATTTCTTTTTTACAATGGCTACATTGGTATTCGTTAACGTGATAAGTAATTTGTTTGCTTACTTGAAAGTTGTGTCCAAAGATTGAGCAGTATAACTTTCCTTTTTTTGTTGGTTTAGTTTGTACTAGATTCATAATTAGTTTTTTTGTCAGTTTTTGTATGTGGTTAAAAGCCTGACTAATAGGGATGCTCTAATTTATGAACTTATTTTTGAATAAACGACTAAAAGATTTAATTATTCGATGAAATGCACTATTTTTTGTAGGAATTCATCTTTATTTTCGATATATAGCATATGTCCACCATGTAAAAGCACAATATTTAAATCATTCATTCTCTTTAGTTTGGATAAGTCATTTGTTGATAAAATAGGATCATTAGTACCTGCAATTATTAATTTTTTGCAGTTTAACTTAGAGAAAACGGAGGTTTTATCAGTTCTAATTTTCATGCCTTCTTGTGTAGCAACATAACCTTGAAGAGGTGTTTTTAAGGCTTCGTTTTTTATTATTTCAATCTCTTTTTCAAATTGCTGTCGGTTGTTTTCGTAAAATAAATTACTAATTGACATGCTGACAAGGTTTTGGTAATTTGTTTTTGCGACTTGAATGGCTCTGTTTCGGAGTTTAATACGGTCTTGGCTATCTGCAAATGGAGTGGAGTTTAATAAACATAGTCCTTTTAACGCATCTGGCTTTTTTTCGGCGAAAGCCAAAGCAACATATCCACCTAGAGAATGCCCAATAATTGTTGAGGTTTTAATTTTTAAATGAAGTAAAACCGCATCTACTGCATCTGCAAAATTAGACATTGTGTGTATGTATCCTAAACAATCTGTTAAACCATGACCTAATAAATCTATAGTAATTACTTGATTGCTTTTAGAAAGTGTTGCAACGGTTTGTGTCCACATGCTACTATTTTCTAGAAAACCGTGGAGTAAAACCACAGTTTCACCTTGTCCATATACTGAGTAAGAAATTGATATGCCTTTATAACTTAAAATCATAGTTTGCAAAGATAGGTTATGTAGTGATTTTAGTGTGTGGTTTTGGTTGTGGATTTACTATATTTGGTATCCTTCATTTTAATTTTTAAAAGAAATATGAAATTTGCACCTATCCTTTATGTTATTGCTTGTCTAAGTTGTTTTACTTTAAGTGCTCAGGTTGAAGAGCAGAAATTAGATCAGCTTATTGAAAATACTTTGAAAACTTTTGAGGTTCCTGGTATTTCTGTAGGTGTTATTAAAGACGGAAAAATTGTGTACGCCAAAGGTCATGGTGTGCGTGCACTGTCTAATAATAAACCAATGGATGATAATACTTTAGTTGGTGTGGCTTCTAACAGTAAAGGGTTTACTTGTTTTGCTTTAGCTATGTTAGTGGATCAAGGAAAACTTAGTTGGGACGATAAAGTTAGACAGCATATTCCGGAATTTAAATTAAAAGATGCTTGGGTTACAGAGCAGTTTACTGTTAGAGATTTAGTAACCCATAGAAGCGGAATGGGACTTGGTGCTGGTGACTTAATGTTTTTTCCGGAAGCAGATTTTAAGGTTGAAGATGTGATTAGTAATGTTGGTTATTTAGATGCTAAAAGCTCTTTTAGAAGTCAGTTTGCTTATAATAACAATATGTTTATTATTGCTGGAGAGGTTTTAAAGCGTGTTAGTGGTTTGTCTTGGGAAGAGTTTATTGAAACCAAAATAATGAAACCAGTAGGTATGTTAAATAGTAAAGCGTCTTATAATCGTGTTAGTGATAAATCAAATATTATTGAAGCACATACTTTTGCTGATGGTAAATTAAAACAAATACCACATGATTGGAGTCCAACAGCTAATCCTGCTGGAGGAATTGTAAGTAATGTTAATGATATGCTGACTTGGGCTGAGTTTTTAATGAATGATGCTGTGACTAAAAATGGTGAGCGTCTTTTATCTGAAGCTCAATTTTATGAGCTTTGGCAATTGCAAACACCTTTAAAAGTTAGTAAAAACGATAGTTATAATTCTAATTTTAAAGGTTATGGGTTAGGATGGTTTGTAACAGATGTTAAAGGAGGTTATAAACAAGTATATCATACAGGTGGTTTGTTGGGTACAGTGACTCAGTTTACTATGATTCCGGATTTGGATTTGGCAATTGTAGTATTAACTAACCAAATGAATGGTTCAGCGTTTACAACAATAACAAATACTATTAAGGATAGTTATTTGGGTTACAAAAACCGTAATTGGTTAGAAAAATTGGGTAAGAGTAATGCTGGTTGGTATAAATATAATGATAGTATTAAAACTGCAGTTTTTAATCAAGTTTCTAAAATGAAAAACAATAATGTCATAACTAAAGCCTCTATTATTACAGGTACATATAAAGATGCTTGGTTTGGTGATATTGTTTTATCAAAAAACGGAAACGACCTTGTAATTGAGTCTCAAAAATCTGCTACATTAAAAGGGAAGTTATTGCCTTATAATGCGACTACATTTGTTGTAAAATGGAATAACAGAAGTTATGATGCGGATTGTTTTATGCAATTTGTTTTTAATGAAAAAGGGCAAGCAGTAAGCGCAACTTTAAAGCCAATAGCTCCAATAACAGATTTTAGCTTTGATTTTGAAGATTTAAAACTAATTAAACAAGACTAATTTTGAATAATACAAAAGACCTTTTAATAACAAGCTTTGCTTTGTTCTCTCTTTTTTTTGGAGCTGGAAATTTATTGTTACCACCTTTATTAGGATATAATGCTGGCGAAGATTGGTTTTGGGTTACTTTAGGTTTTGTTATTACAGCTGTAGCAATCCCTATTATTGGTATTTATGCGCATGCTAAATTACAAGGTACTTTGTATGATTTTGGTAAAAAAGTATCTCCTCTTTTTAGTTTGGTGTATTGTATATTAATTTATGTTATTGCAGTAGCTATACCTTCTCCACGTACTGCAGCAGCGACACATGAGATTGCTATACATCCTAATTTTGGGACATCTCCGCTTTTAACAAGTAGTATTTATTTTGCTTTGGTTTTAGTTTTTGCGCTTAACCGTTCTAAAATACTTGATGTTATAGGTAAGTATTTAACCCCTTTTATTGTTTTAATATTACTATTAGTTATTGGTATAGGTTTGTTTAATGCACAAATGGATATTAGTAATTCTAGTTTTGATACACCAATAGTAGATGGGATTTTGGAAGGTTATCAAACTTTTGATGCTATTGCAGCAGTTGTAGTTGGCGCAGTAATTATAATTTCAATAAATATAAAATCTAATCAGTCTTTTGAGTATAAAAAAGACTTAATAAAAAAGTCAGGTGTTATTGCTGGTTTAGGTTTGTTTGTTATTTATGCAGGATTGATTGCTGTAGGAGCCTTTTACGGTTCAGAAATAGAATTAAATAGTGGACTAAGTAATGATGTCCAACGTGCGGACTTATTAATAGGTATTAGTTCTAAAGCTTTAGGTAGTTTTGGTTACAGTATTTTAAGTGTGTTAATTGCTTTAGCTTGTTTTACTACAGCTGTAGGTATAGTCACAGGAGCTGCAGATTATTTTAAAGGATTATTACATAACTCTCAAACCGTTTATATTATTACTGCAGTTTTAGCGTCTGTATTTGGAGTAATAGTAGGGCAATTGGATTTTAATGATATTATTGTAATTGCATTACCAGTATTGTTATTTATTTATCCAATTACTATTGTTTTAATTATATTAAATGCTATGCCTGACAAATACACTTCATCACTAGTCTTTAAAGTTGTTGTGTTGTTAACGTTTTTGTTTAGTATAACTGATGTTTTAGGGTTTTTAAGCCCTTCAGATACATTATCTACTATTGTTGACTATATTCCATTTGCTAAGCATAGTTTAGGATGGGTTTTACCTGCTTGTATTGGCTTAATTTTAACTAATTTGAAAACTCAAAAATCTTGATTTTTTTAAGTTGATTTGTTAATTTTGTGACATTCATTTATTTTAAATTTAAGCTATGAAAAATTTTATTTTCACTTTAGTATTTTCAGTTTTTACCTTCATATCTTTTGGTCAAAACACTCCAAAAGTTGGTGATCAACTAGTTGTTAAATCACCTAAAGCAGAAAGTTACAAATATGTAGATTTTCCTAAGTTAAATATTTTAGTAAAACGTGGTCAGTTAGCAAGTTATAATCCTGTTATAGATCAGGTTGTGGTTGTAGATCAAGTCATAGAACTAAATTATAATACCACAACTGTTGTTTTAAAAATGAAAGATGAATCTAAATTTTTCAATCTTTATAAAACAGTAAAAGCAAATTATAACAAAGCAATCGAATCAGGTGAATTGGTTGTACTTAAACAATAATTAGTTTTTTAAGTTTTTAATAACTGAAAATGCTTTGTCTACGACATGGTCTTCTACTAAAACAGTAAACTCGTTTGTAGTAGATACTACTTCATAAATTGGTATGTTTTCCCAAGCCAAACGTTTAAATATCTGATAGTATAATCCCGATATCTTTGAGTTGTCCTTTGGTAAACGCACACTTATTGCAGATAAGCTTTCTTGTAATCCAATTTGATGTTCGTTAGCAAAACATTTAGTAACAACTTTCTTTTCCGAACTTGATATAATTATATTGCTTTCATAAATACCTCGTGTAAAAGCGTAAAAAATATCCTTATCAGTTTCGACTTGCTCTAAAATTTTAGTGTGACTCTGTATTAATGTTTCAGAATTCTGAAATGTAAAATCACTCAAGTTAGAGCGTACAGTAATGTCTCCTAATTTTTGCAATGTGCTTTTTAGTTTTAGCGAGTGTCGTAACGTATTAGGTGTGTTGTATCGTCTTAATGCCATCATGATGGCTCCAGACTTAACAGGTTTACGCAACATAGCACTAATTGGAGCGTTAAGTTCTTCTGCTAACGCAGAGTAGTTAATAATACTTCGGGATAGTGCTTCTTCTAGAAAAGGTTGGGTAATTAATATGTCTTCAACACAAGAGGCTATTGTTTTCATAAACGCATTTTTGTTAATTATTTAACAATTTGTGTAAAAGTAGTACAATTTTTTCATTTTTATGGGTTTCAGTGTGTTGCTGACTAATTTTGTGCTATAAAAAAGAAATAATATGTTGGTATTAAAATTTGGAGGTACATCTGTTGGGTCAATAAAAAACATGATTAATGTTAAAAATATAATTAATGATGGACAAAAAAAAATAGTCGTACTATCTGCAATGTCAGGAACAACAAACACTTTAGTTAGTCTGTCTGAAGATATTAAAAACGGTAATTTTGATCAAGCTTTGGCTACCATTACTTCACTTAGAGCAAATTATGATACTACGATAAAAGCATTAATAACTAACCCAGAAATATATAAATCTGTTTTTGTTTACGTTAGTAATGTGTTTAATACATTAGAAGCTTCTATTAATAAACTTCACACGACTTTACTTTATAATCAAATTGTCGCTCAAGGCGAATTGCTGTCTACTTACATTTTTAACGCTTACTTACAGCAAGAAAACATTAATGCAACATTATTGCCTGCTTTAGATTTTATGCGGATTGATAAAACTAATGAACCAGATAATTTTTACATTCAACAAAATTTAGATAGAGTTATTGCTGAAAAACCTGATGCTCAAATTTATATCACTCAAGGTTTTATATGTCGAAATGCTGAAGGAGAAGTAAGTAATTTACAACGTGGAGGAAGCGATTATACAGCAACCATAATTGGAGCTGTTGTTAAAGCAGAAGAAGTACAGATTTGGACTGATATAGACGGTTTTCATAACAACGATCCTAGATATGTTGATAATACACAGGCAATATCTAATTTGTCTTTTGATGAGTCTGCAGAGTTGGCTTATTTTGGAGCTAAAATATTGCATCCTCAAACCGTAATGCCAGTGAGTGCTTTTGATATTCCTGTACGATTAAAAAATACCATGTCACCAGATGCACATGGTACGTTAATAACTAATCAAGTACATGGTGAAGGCATAAAAGCAATAGCAGCTAAAGATGGTATAACAGCAATAAAAATTAAGTCTGTAAGGATGTTATTGGCTCATGGGTTTTTAAAGAAAGTTTTTGAGATTTTTGAGCGTTATGAAACCTCAATAGATATGATTACAACCTCAGAAATTGCTGTCTCATTAACTATTGATGACACGACACATCTAGAAGCTATTGTTGAAGAGTTAGAGCGTTTTGCTTTAGTCGAGGTTGATGATTATATGAGCATAGTTTGTTTAGTTGGTAACGCAATTATTTATCACGCAGATACACCAAATTTATTTCAAGTTTTACAAGATGTTAATGTAAGAATGATCTCTTATGGAGGAAGTAATAATAATATTTCCTTATTAATTAATACTAGTGATAAATTAGAAACATTACAAAAACTACAGCGTTATGTTTTTGAAAACGGTAGTGTATTGGTGTAAAATAAAAAAGCGAACTTATTAAGTTCGCTTTTCTATTAAAAATTAAATGTATTTTTTACGATAGCTTTTTTAAAGCTTCAATAATTTCTTCAGGTTCTGAGCGTGTTCTGTAATCTACATTTACATAGTTCCATTTTACTAAGCCATCTTGACCTATTATAAAAGTTGCAGGAATAGGTAAAACACTACCGTTGCCATTATTGATTTTTTTCAAATCAAGGTTTCTGTCTACTCGCATGTGGTCCATTAAAAAATCTGGTACTTTCCATGCTACACCATAACTTGAAGCTACTTTTGCATCCTGATCAGATAAAATAATAAAGTCCATATTGTTTATGTCGTTTTCAGTCAATGATCCATCAGGTACTTCAGGGCTTATAGCAACCAATGTCGCACCTAAAGCATAAATATCCTTTAATCTAGCTTGTAACGCTCTAAGTTGTAAATTACAATAAGGACACCAACTACCACGATAAAAAGTAACAACAACTGGACCTTGATTTAATAAATTTGATAAACTAGTTTGGTCGCCTTTAGGATCTGGAAGATTAAATTCAGGAGCTTTTGTGTTTATCTTTAAAGCATCTTTGCCTTGTTCAAAAGCTTTTGCTTGTTTTATAATGTCATCAACACCTTTCATAAATTCAGGATTGTTTTTTCTTCCTGATTCAATTTTTGCATCTGTTTGCTCTTTAAGTGTCTTCATCTTGTATTTAAATTGTGGTAATTATAAAATTTAAAAAGCGAGCTTTGAGGCTCGCTTTTCAATGTAAATTATATTATGACTTATTCATTAGCTCTTCAATTTCTTCTACTTCAATAGGTATATTACGCATTAAATTAAATGGTTCTCCTGTTTTTTGGATAACCACATCATCTTCTAGTCTAATACCAAATCCTTCATCAGGAATATAAATTCCAGGTTCAACTGTAAAAACATTATTAGCTTGCATTGGTTCTGTTAAAATACCATAGTCATGCGTGTCTAATCCCATATGGTGAGACGTACCATGCATAAAGTATTTTTTATAAGCAGGCCAATCTGGATTTTCGTTTTGTACATCTGCTTTATCTAATAGGCCCAATCCTAAAAGTTCACTAGTCATTAATTTACCAACTTCTACGTGGTAATCTTTCCAAATAGTTCCAGGAACTAACATTTTGGTAGCTGCATTTTTAACTCTTAAAACAGCGTTGTAAACCTCTTTTTGTCTGTCGTTAAAACGTCCAGAAACAGGTATGGTACGTGTCATGTCACTTGCATAATTAGCATATTCTGCTCCTGCATCAATTAAAATTAAATCGCCAGCTTTACACTCTTGATTGTTTTCTATATAATGCAATACATTAGCGTTGTTACCAGAACCTACAATTGGTGTGTATGAAAAACCTTTAGAACGGTTATTTAAAAATTCATGCATAAACTCGGCTTCAATATTATATTCCATAACGCCAGGTTTAACAAAATTTAAAACACGTCTAAATCCTTTGTTTGTAATCTCGCAAGCGGTTTGGATTAAGTCTAATTCTATTTGATCTTTTACAGATCTTAAACGTTGTAAAATTGGGTTGCTTTTAGCAACACTATGTGCAGGATATTTGTCTTTTAGCCATTTGCTAAAACGATCTTCTCTGGTTTCAGTTTCTACATTGGCTCTGTAATGTTCGTTGGTGTTGATGTAAACCGTTTCGGCTTGTGTCATCATTTCAAATACTACTTTTTCTAGGTCTTGTAGCCAGTATACGGTTTCAATTCCGCTAGTTTTTAACGCAGCTTCTTTAGTTAATTTTTCACCTTCCCAAACAGCAATGTGCTCATTGGTTTCTTTTAAAAATAAAACTTCTCTGTTTTTTGGGTTTGGACAATCAGGAAACAAGACTAAAACGCTTTCTTCTTGGTCAACACCACTTAGGTAAAAGATGTCTCTGTGTTGTTGAAAAGGCATTGTGCTGTCTGCACTAATTGGGTAAATATCGTTTGAATTAAAAAAAGCAATACTTTTTGGCTTCATTTGAGAAGCAAAGTTTTTACGGTTTTTTATAAAAAGAGCGGGGTCTATTTGGTGATATTTCATAAGGAAAAATATAGTTTTTTTATTTTCACAGTAGTGAAAAAAACATTGATAAAATGAAGTTATAAAATTTTCCGTCAAGCGGAAATTATAATCAGTCGTAAAAATAAGAACTTTAAAATACATAAGTTATAAAAGCATCTTAAAATCTATCTTGATTTAATTATTTGCTTGTTACTATTTACTTTTATCTGTATCTTCAAACCTTATAAAATTCAACTATGAAATTAAGATTTATTTTATCCCTATTTATCGTATTTTCTGTTAATGCGCAACAGGATTTACTAACCCAAAAAGCACAATTGCAATCTAACTCCATTGTTAAAAATGTAGCTTTTCAAAACATTGGCCCAACAGTCATGAGTGGTCGTGTTGTTGATTTAGCTGTTAATCCTGAAAAACCATCAGAGTTTTATGTTGGTTATGCCTCAGGAGGTTTGTGGTATACTACAAATAATGGAACAACTTTTAGTCCAGTTATGGATGTTACACAAACCCAAAATATTGGCGATATTGCTGTAGACTGGAAAACCGGAACTATTTGGGTTGGTACTGGAGAAAATAATGCATCAAGATCTTCATACGCTGGAGTTGGTATGTTTAAATCTACTGATAATGGTCAAAATTGGCAATTTGTAGGGTTACCAAACTCGCAACATATTGGACGTATTTTAATAAATCCTAATAATGTAGATGAAGTAACTGTTGGTGTTACTGGTGCTTTGTACTCTAAATCAGAAGATAGAGGTGTGTATAAAACTAAAGATGGAGGTCAAACTTGGTCTAAAACTTTATTTATTGATGACGCTAGCGGAATAATAGATATGCAACATGCACCAAATGATTATAATACGATGTTTGCAACGTCTTGGACAAAAGACAGAAAAGCATGGAATTTTGATGGAAGCGGAAATAATTCGGCAATATATAAAAGTACAGATGCTGGAGATACTTGGGTTAAGGTGTCTACAGAAAAAAGTGGCTTTCCAACTGGTGAAGGTGTTGGTCGTATTGGATTAGCTGTTTACAATACTAATATTATTTATGCCATACATGATAGTCAATTTAGAAGACCGTCAAGCGGAAAAAAAGAGAAAAGAAGAGGGCTTCAAAAAGACGATTTTAAAAAGATGAGTACTTCTGAATTTTTAAGTTTAGAAGATAAAAAGTTAAATAGTTTTTTGAAAATGAATGGTTTTCAGGAAAAATATAGATCAGAAAATGTGAAGCAAATGGTACGTAGCGGAAACGTTAAGCCTATTGATCTAGCTCATTATTTAGAAGATGCTAATTCTATGCTATTTGATACACCAGTTATTGGAGCGGAAGTTTATAAAAGTACTGATGGTGGATTAACATGGTCAAAAACACATAAAGATTATTTAGATGATTTATATTACAGTTATGGCTATTATTTTGGCCATATATATGTGTCGCCATCAGATCAAAATGATATTTATGTCTATGGTGTGCCAATTTTAAAATCTAAAGATGGAGGTCAAACGTTTACATCTATTAGTGCCGAGAATGTACATGCAGATCATCATGCGCTTTGGATTAATCCACAAAACCCTAACCATTTAATTAATGGTAATGATGGTGGAGTTAATATTACTTATGACGATGGCGAAAATTGGATAAAAAATAACTCGCCTTCAGTTGGACAATTTTATGCAATAAATGTAGATAATCAAAAACCTTATCGCGTTTATGGAGGTTTACAAGATAATGGTGTTTGGGTAGGTGCTAATAATGTTAAAGAAAATAAAGCTTGGCATCAATCAGGTCAATATCCTTGGGAATCAATAATGGGTGGAGATGGTATGCAAATCCAAATAGATAATCGTAATTCGGATATTGTTTATACAGGTTATCAATTTGGTAATTATTATAGGATTGATAGAGGCACAGGAGATCGAAAGTATATTCAACCTAAACATGAGTTGGGTGAAAAACCTTATCGTTTTAATTGGCAAACACCAATCCTTTTGTCAAAACATAATCAAGATATTCTATATTTAGGTGGTAATAAATTAATGAGGTCTTTGGATAAAGGTGATACTTGGACAGCGATTAGTCAAGATTTAACTCAAGGTGGTAAAAAAGGAAACGTAGCTTATGGAACAATAACAACTATAAGCGAATCTCCTTTTGAGTTTGGTTTAATGTATGTTGGAAGTGATGACGGTGTAATAAGTGTTACCAAAAATCAAGGCGCAACTTGGGAAGATATTTCGACAAACTTACCAAATGATTTATGGGTAAGTCGTGTAGTAGCTTCTAGACATAAAAAAGAGCGTGTTTACGTTACATTAAATGGTTACAGATTTGATAACTTTAATACCTACGTATTTAAGAGTGATAATTACGGGCAAACATGGGAGTCTATTAGTGCAAATATCCCTACATCACCTGTTAATGTTATTGTTGAAGATGAATTTAAAGACAGTATTTTATACCTAGGTACAGACAATGGTGCTTATGTTAGTTTTGATAATGGAGAACGATGGGAAGCGTTTTCTAAAAATTTGCCAGCTGTAGCTGTTCATGATATTAAAACTCAAAAAGAAAGTAATGATTTGTTGTTAGGGACTCATGGTCGAGGCATTTATAAAACTAATATAGCTTCATTACAAGCTTATAATTCGACTATTAAGTCAAGTAATATTACAATTTTTGACTTAAATAAAATTAGATATTCATCTCGTTGGGGAAATTCTTGGAGTAAATGGATGCAGCCTTTCCAACCTAGTACAACTATTCAATTATTTAGTAATACTTCAGGTGAAAAAGAGGTTGAAATCCTTTCAGAAAACAATAAAAAAATACAAAGCTTCAAAGTTAATTTAGATAAAGGGTTTAATTATATTGACTATGATTTAACATTGTCTGAAAAAGGTCGTAAAACGTTAATGAAAGACAATGTAACTTTGGATATAAATAAAGCTAAAAATGACAAGTATTATATTCCTAAAGGAAATTATAAAATAAAAATTGATGGACTAGAAAAGGCTTTTGTAGTAGAGTAGTTTAAGCTATTCCAAGTTAAAAAAATGGTGTTTTATTTTTTTAAGGTGTAACAATTTAAATAAACTATTATCTATATTATGTATTTATCAATTGTTAACCTTAAAAAAGTAAAATGAAAAATCTACTAATCTTAGCCATATTATTAATTGTTTTCCAATCATGTACTAAAACCAAGCAAGATTATTTAAAAGAAAATAGGTTTGATCTAAATAGTGCCTCTTTTAACTTTCCTCAAGACAATTTTAAAATTTTAGGTTTTGGTGGTTATCATGGTAGTGCTAAAACCGAAGAAGTAGAACTGTTACTTTTAGAGGATTTATTAAATGCTAAAACTATTAAATATTATCTTCCTGAAACGGATTTTAGTATTGCTCACTATTTTAATAAATTTTTAAAAACAGGAGATACATTACTCCTAAAAGATTTGGTGATAAATTCTGGTATCAGAGTCAAACAAGAGCGTACCATCCAGATGTATAACAAATGGAAAGCTTTAAAAAAGTTAAACGATAGTTTTGACGAAAAAGATAGGCTTATCGTTGTTGGTGTAGATTATCAAATTAATTATAAATACGCTTCAAGACATATACTAGAACTTGTAAATAATACAGATCAATCTTTACCATACATACAAGATATACAAAATATGGTTGATATAGATACGACTAGTTATTCTAGAGGAGACCTTAGTTTTGCATATCATAAACTAAAAGCTTTAACCGATGACTATGAATTAAATAAAGCATTGTATACAAATAAAATTAGTGATGTTAAGGTGTTTGAACATATCATTACAAATTTTAAAACTACGGTTGGTAACTCAACACCAGAAAGAGAACAGGTCATGTATGATAATTATTTAAAGTTAAGTAAGTTTTATGATTTTAAAAATAATCCACAGTTTTTAAGAATGGGTTTTTCTCACATTTGTAAATCAAGAGAAGGAGCAGAAGGTTATCCTTATTTCTTTACAAGGTTAGTAGAAAATGAAATCTATAAAACAGAAGATGTTATTTCGGTTATGGCTTACTTTACAGATAGTGAAGTTGTTTGGGATGAATTGTATAATGAAAATGGAGATTATAAAGGATTTACAACTGAAGCTGGTTTTGGTATTGGAGATTATGAAAAAGAATATTTTAGAGGTATTCAAAACTTAAAACAGACTAAGTTGTCGGACAAGACCTTATTTAGACTTAATGCTACAAACACACTTTATGCAGATCACAATCCTGATTTGATTGATGTAATAATGACGGATGAAAAGTCCAATACTGAAGCAGTTAAAGGACAGTCTACCGTAGATTTTATTGATTATGCTGTGCTAATATCCAATTCTGAGGCTAGTACACCAATTTATGAAATGAAATAAAATAGCATACTTATACTCATTCTAAATAGTACAAAAAAGATGTAAAATTTGTTAGTATATCGCTTGTGGCTTATCTTTGTATAACAAATAATTAACTACAATTATAATGAGCGGAATTTTAAATTCTTCAATAGGAAGAAAGTTTGCTATGGCACTTTCGGCACTCTTTCTAATGATTTTTATTTTACAACACTTTGCAATTAACATCCTTTCTGTGATTAGTCCAGATGCTTTTAATGAAGCATCACATTTCATGGGTACGTTTTGGGCTGTGCAATATTTATTACAACCAGTTTTAATAATTGGTGTAATATTCCATTTTGTAATGGGATTTGTTTTAGAAATAAAAAACAATAAGGCAAGAGCGATTAGCTATGCAAAAAACAATGGAGCAGCAAACTCTAGTTGGATGAGTAGAAACATGATCTGGAGTGGAGGTTTCATTTTAGTGTTTTTGGTTATTCACTTTATCGATTTCTGGATTCCAGAAATAAATACCAAATATATTGTTGGTGATATGTCAGGTACTTTACCTAGTGGTGAATTTAGATACCACGAAGAGTTAGTACATAAATTTAAAGACTTATGGCGTGTAGCGTTGTATTGCGTAGGATTTGTTTTCTTAGCACTACACTTGTTACATGGTTTCAATTCTGCTTTTCAATCAGTTGGAGCAAATAATAAATACACAAAGGGTTTAAAAGGATTTAGTAAAGTTTATGCAATTGGTGTTCCTGCAGGATTCATCTTCATTGCTATTTTTCACTTTTTAAACCACTAAAAAATACAGAGATATTATGGCATTAGATTCTAAAATACCTCAAGGTCCAATTGCAGACAAATGGACTAATTATAAAAATCATATCGACTTAGTTAATCCAGCAAATAAACGTAACATAGATGTTATTGTTGTTGGTACAGGATTAGCAGGTGGATCAGCAGCAGCTACTTTAGCAGAGCTTGGATATAACGTAAAAGCATTTTGCTTTCAAGATTCTCCAAGACGTGCGCATTCAATTGCAGCACAAGGAGGTATTAACGCAGCAAAAAACTATCAAGGTGATGGTGACTCAACTTATAGATTGTTTTATGATACTGTAAAAGGTGGAGATTACCGTTCTCGTGAAGCAAACGTTTATCGTTTAGCTGAGGTTTCAACAAATATTATTGACCAATGTGTTGCTCAAGGTGTACCTTTTGCACGTGAGTATGGTGGATTACTAGATAACCGTTCGTTTGGTGGAGTACTAGTATCACGTACGTTTTACGCAGCTGGACAAACAGGACAACAATTATTATTAGGAGCATATTCTGCTATGAACCGTCAAATCGGTCGTGGTAAAATCAAAATGTACAACCGTCACGAAATGTTAGACGTTGTTAAGGTTGATGGAAAAGCTCGTGGAATTATAACACGTAATTTAATTACTGGAGAAATCGAAAGACACTCAGCTCACGCTGTGGTTTTAGGTACTGGTGGTTATGGTAACGTGTTCTTCTTGTCAACAAACGCGATGGGAAGTAATGTAACAGCAGCTTGGAAAGCGCACAAACGTGGTGCTTATTTTGCTAATCCATGTTACACACAAATTCACCCAACATGTATTCCTGTTTCTGGAGATCATCAGTCTAAATTAACTTTGATGTCTGAGTCTTTACGTAACGATGGACGTATTTGGGTACCAAAACACATCAAAGATGTTGAGGCTATTAAAGCAGGAACATTAAAACCAAAAGATTTAGCAGAAGACGATAGAGATTATTACTTAGAGCGTCGTTATCCAGCTTTCGGAAACTTAGTGCCTCGTGATGTTGCCTCTCGTGCAGCAAAAGAGCGTTGTGATGCAGGTTATGGTGTTAATGCAACAGGTGAAGCTGTATTCTTAGATTTTGCTTCGGCAATTCAACGTTACGGTAAAGAAGCTGCACACGTTAAAGGATTAAATGAAAATGATACTGCTCTTGTGACTAAATTAGGACAAGAAATTATCAAAAATAAATACGGAAACTTATTCCAAATGTATGAGAAGATCGTAGATCAAGATCCATACAACACACCAATGATGATTTATCCAGCAGTTCACTATACAATGGGAGGAATTTGGGTAGATTATAACTTAATGACTAGTGTACCTGGTTTATATGCTATTGGAGAAGCAAACTTCTCTGATCATGGTGCAAACAGACTTGGTGCTTCAGCATTAATGCAAGGTTTAGCAGATGGTTATTTTGTCTTACCGTATACAATTGGTGACTATTTATCTGATGATATTCGTACTGGTCCAATTTCAACTGAAACAAAAGAATTTGAAGAGGCTGAAAAAGAAGTTCGTGAAAGAATTGAGTTTTTTGTAAATAACGAAGGGTCCCATTCTGTTGATTATTTCCATAAGAAATTAGGGAAAATCATGTGGAACAAAGTTGGTATGTCTAGAAATGTTCAAGGTTTAACTGAAGCTATTTCTGAAATTAAAGCTTTAAGAGAAGAGTTTTGGAAAGACGTTAGAGTACCAGGAACTAACGAAGAGTTTAACGAAGAACTTGCAAAAGCAGGTCGTGTAGCTGACTTCCTTGAATTAGGAGAGTTATTTGCTAAAGATGCACTAAACAGAGAAGAATCTTGTGGTGGGCACTTTAGAGAAGACTCTGTAGAGTTAGATGGAGAACAAAAAGGAGAAGCATTACGTGATGATGAAAATTACGCATACGTCGCCGCTTGGGAATATAAAGGAGAACCTAGTGATGCTGTTTTACATAAAGAGCAACTAGAGTTTAATGATATTGAATTAAAACAAAGAAGTTATAAATAAGGGGAGCTATGATGAATTTAACACTTAAAATTTGGCGTCAAAAAAACGCAAGTGATAAAGGGAAAATGGTTGATTATCCAATCAGTAACATATCTCCAGATATGTCTTTTCTTGAAATGTTAGACGTTTTAAATAACGAATTAATTGAAAAAGGAGAAGAACCTGTTTCATTTGACCATGATTGTCGTGAAGGTATCTGTGGTTCTTGCTCATTATATATTAATGGTGAAGCTCACGGTCCAGATCGTTTAATAACTACGTGTCAATTACACATGCGTACCTTTAAAGACGGTGAAACTATAACTATTGAACCATGGAGAGCAACTGCTTTTCCTGTTATTAAAGATTTAGTTGTAGATAGAACTGCTTTTGATCGTATACAACATGCAGGAGGATTTATTTCTGTAAATACGTCTGGAAACACTATTGATGCAAATGCTATACCAGTTAACAAACAAGATGCAGATGATGCTTTTTCAGCAGCTACTTGTATTGGTTGTGGAGCATGTGTTGCGTCTTGTAAAAACTCTTCAGCAATGCTATTTGTTGGAGCTAAGGTGTCTCAATTTGCTTTATTGCCACAAGGACAAGTAGAAGCAACAGATCGTGTATTAAACATGGTTAAGCAAATGGATGAAGAAGGTTTTGGTAACTGTACAAATACAGGTGCATGTGAAGTTGAGTGTCCTAAAGGAATTTCTTTAGAAAACATTGCTCGTATGAATACTGAATTCTTAAAAGCATCTTTAAAAGGATAATATTCATATCTCTTATACAATAGAAAAATGCTCAAAAGAAAATTTTGAGCATTTTTTATTTTTTCAATTTCTTAAATCAACTACAACTATGAATCACCTTATTTTTGATAAAAAACGTGTAATCAGTTTTAGTGATGCTATTTTCTCTATAGCTATTACTCTATTAGTTTTAGAAATAAGTATTCCTTCTTATAAATTGATAGAACAACATGGTACTTGGGTAGTTTTACAAAGTAAAATACCTAGCTTTATTGGTTTGGTTGTAAGTTTTTTTGTTATTGCTTTATATTGGGTTACTCATATGAGAATTACCAAATATGTATCAACAGTAAATAATAAACTATTATGGCTCAATATATTTCTTCTTTTGTTTATTGTTTTACTTCCTTTTTCTACTGCTTTTTATGTTGGTAGTTTTAATTTAACTGGACCGTTTATCTTTTATTGTTTTAATCTATCTTCTATAGCTCTTATTAATTATTTAATGATTAAGTATATCATAAAAAAAGAAAATGGTCAAACGGGTTTAAAAAATACTATAGGTAAATGGGAAAAAGCAAGAGCTATGAATAGCTTTTGGGTTTGGATTTTTTCAGGAATAATGGCTTTTATATTCCCTACTACATCTAGATATCTTTTTTTGCTAATATTTCTAATTAATCCATTAATTAATCGTGTTTATATAAAAAAAGGCCTAGATATTTAGTCTTAAGTAACAGTTTTTTAATTATGATAAAATTAACTTGACAGTTTATAACATTATAATGAGCTGTATAAAACACAAAAAAATCTATTTAAATCAAATTAATTGATGGTTAAATTACTTGTCTGTATAGATTTTTTTTAGAAGGTATGAGCATAATTACTACGAAAAACCCTTTAAATAAAAAATAATCTACAGTAAAAGATTTAATTGTTGATAGAAGTGCTTTTGATCGTGTACAACATGCAGGTGGATTTATATCTGTAAACACATCTGGAAACACTATTGATGCAAATGCAACTCCAGTAAATAAAGCTGATGCTGATAAAGCTTTTGAAGCAACAACTTGTATTGGTTGTGGTGCTTGTGTAGCAACTTGTAAAAACTCTTCAGCAATGTTATTTGATGGAGCTAGTGTATCTCAATTTGCTTTATTACCACAAGGTAAATTAGAAGCTACAGATCGTGTTTTAAACATGGTAAAACAAATGGATGAAGAAGGTTTTGTTAATTGTACTAATACTACAGCTTGTGAGGTTGAATGATCTAAAGGAATTTCTTTAAAGAACATTACACGTGTGAATCGTGAGTACCTTGGCGCAAGCCTAAAAGGATAAGCCTATACTGTATAGCAGTAAATTAAATATTTAAAAACCCATGCAACATAGCTTGGGTTTTTTAGTTACATTTATATTAAATTCAAAGATTATGAGACTCTTTTATATTCTAATGTCAGTACTTTTAGTAAGTTGTAAAACAGATACATCTACTAATAAAATATTTAAAAATACAACGCCTTTAGATATCGTTAAAGACTCTATTACTGGTTATTTCTTTAATACAGAAATACTTTTAGAAGACGTCAAAAACTTATCTTCTGATACTTTTGAAGGAAGAAGAACAGGGACCAAAGGTGCAGCCTTAGCAAAAAATTACGTCATTGATCACTTCACGTCACTAGGCGTAAAACCATTAAATAACACTTTTGAGCAGTCCTTTAGTTTTTCTGATAAAAAAATATATAATGCTGTTAATATTTTAGGTGTCATAAATGGACGAGAAAAAACCGACAAATACATTGTTATATCAGCACATTATGATCATGAAGGTATTAAAAATGGTAAAATTTATAATGGAGCAGATGATGATGCTTCTGGTGTTAGTGCTTTATTTGCTTTTGCGGAATATTTTGCTAAAAATCCACCTAAACATAACGTTATCTTTGCAGCTTTTGATGCTGAAGAATTAGGTTTAAAAGGGGCTTATCATTTTGTTGAAAACAACATTTTAACAAAACGACGCAATATAGTATTAAACTTAAATATGGATATGATTAGCCGAAGTGAAAAACAACAGCTATTTGCTGTAGGAACTAGTCATTACCCAATTTTAAAACCTACAATTGCTAATTTTAAAGATATTGGAGTAGTGGATTTGTTAATTGATCATGAAGGATTAACAAAAGCTGATGATTGGTCTTTTGCAAGTGATCATGCTGCGTTTCATAAAGCAAAAATCCCTTTTGTGTATTTTGGAGTTGCTGATCATGAAGATTATCATGAGCCAACAGATGATTTTGAAAATATTGATCAACAGTTTTATAAAGATGCAGTTCAAACTATAATTTCTATATTTACTCAATTTGATAATTTAGATTTATAATTATAACTTCTCAAACATCTATGTGAATGTTTTGCAAATAATTTGATTATTTGTTTTTAAATGTAACAGAATTATTTATGTAATGTCCAATTTTTTTACCCTGTTCAAGGCCTAATTTTACAGCAGACATATAGTGAATACCTCCGTAAAACCTGCTTAATGCTGCTTCATTTGCAGCGTCTCTAAATGATGAAAATGTTCTAACTCCTAATCCATAAGGTAATTCTGTAGTATCATCAAACTTAAAATTATCACCAAAAATTTTGGTTAATATTTCAGAGGCTGCACCAGAAACTACAGAGTGACCACTGGTATATTCTGGAAAGGGTGGTGTCTGCAATAATGGTAACCAATTATCGTCTATATAATTATTAATTAAAGTTTCTGGTCGAACTAAATTGCTTCTATATTTTTCATCCCAGCAACTTATAAAAGCATCGTTAATAGCTATAGCTGTTTTCGTGTAAGCATAAATGGTTTTTTCAAAACTGCTATTAGACTCTTTACAAGCTATTTTACATATTCCTATCCAGTGTGCACCTGGTGTTATTTTTTTTTCAGCAAACATAAAATGTCCTTTATTAACAGAAACGTAGGGATTACAATCCCAAAATTTGGCAATATTCAATTTTTCAGAGGTGTTACCTTCTTTTATAATTTTATTTCCAATATTATAAACACCTATTAACTCTTTATAAAAATCACTAGATTTTTCAAAAGATGGTGTTGGTGGCTTTTCAGGCTTAAACTGATCAGCAGATTTCATAATTAATGGTCTGATTTTATTCCAGTGTGGTTCTATTCCAGGCATAAAAGCCGGTGGAGTTGGGACCCAACTAAAAGGGTCTTTTGTTAACACGTTGTGAATAGGCATATTTCTTGTTTCGATGTATTTATCATCATTCATCCATAGTTTTACGTGATTAGCTACTTCTTTTCCAAACATTTTAGCCTCATTAAATTCATCTTTATTAATGTTAATCCAATTGCTATACAAGCTGTCTTTGTAAGTTATAAGCTTTTGTTTGGAAAAAACTAACTCTTCACTTACTTCCATGTAAGCAATTAATGCTGCTAATTTTTTATTTAAAGTGTTGTTTAACTTTATTTTTGGAAGTGTTTTGAATTCGTTTAATTGCTTAGATAAGGTTTTATAACTTTTATTGTTGTAGCTTAAAACCTCATAAGCTGCTATATTAGGATATACATAAATTCTGCTTGCAACAGGAGGTGAAAATACATCGTGTATCATTATTTTAGTAAGTTGATCCACTGTATTATGTATATGATTTGTTGTTATGTTTATTGATGCTTTTTTTTCTTTACATGAAATAAAAATCAAATTTAACAAAATGATAACTCTAATATGTTTGCGCATAATAATGAAAATATTTATCTAAATGTGTATGTTTTAATAGCTTCATTATTAGTAAGAACAAAAAATAAATTTTTGTTTTTCATTTTAATGACACCGGTTTGTTTTACTTGACCGTTAAATGCATCTACACCATAATTTGATAATTGATTTATTTGATTATCTGTTTCTAAAAACATGCCTTTTAATGCTAAATAGGCGCCATGATATGTCCCTGTTTTGTTAGAATTACCACTTACAACTAATCCCTTTTTATTATTTATTGTTATTTCTGCAAACGAATTTATTGGAGCTAATTGTAATTGATAATTAAACTCAATAAATGTATTGAAATTACCATTATTATTTTGAATATAACCTGATGATAAAGTTTCAACTTTATAAATTTTTCCTTTTTTCAAAGATTCATATGTTAAAACATCTTCTATCGGTTTAGATGAAAAATCTTTATAGTTTATAAATCTTTTACTTATAATATTCATTTGTGAGGCTAATTCGTCTTTCGAGTTTACTGGATAATAATTATTGTCTTTTTTGTAGGCTAAAACAGTTTCTTTAGTACCATTTGAGTCAAAATCTGAATAGTAAAGTTTTAATGGTGCATCAGATGAGACTTCATTAAAGCGGGTATTTTCACCCCAGTTACCAAGTAATATATCTAAATCCCCATCATCATCAATGTCAAAAGTAGTTATAGATTGCCAAAGTCCATTTAAATGGTTTGGAATGTCTAAGGGTTTTAAATTTCCTTTGTTATTGATATATATTTTTGGAGAATCCCATTCTGAAGCGATAAGTAGATCTTTAATACCATCGTTATTTATATCGCTCCAAGTTGCAGCAGTAGCTTTAATATTTAGGTTGAATTCTTTATCTTTTGAAAAATTACCTTTACCATCATTTATTAAAATATAAGCGGTTGGTTTGTCACCATAACTATTGGGATTAGATAAATTACCTATAAATAAGTCTTGATCTCCATCTTGGTCGTAATCGTAAGCGACTACACTGGAAGTGTTATTAAAGTTATTTGGTATTGTGTTGTTAGATTTTTCAAAACTGTTATTATTGTTAATATATAGACGATCGTTTTCAAAATTCTTTCTTCTGAGTAATTCTATACCAGAACCAACGTATAAGTCTAAATCGGAGTCTCCGTCCGCGTCAAAGAAGGTGGCTACATTATCTTCATACAGTAAATCTTGTTCGATATGAGTAATTTTTTTTTCTTTAAAACTAAAACCATTATTTAAAAAAAGCTTTGCTTTTTTACCAGAAGCATTACCTATAAAAAAATCTTCAAACCCATTGTTGTCTATGTCGGCAATAGCAACAGCTGGTCCCTGAATCGAAACCCTATTTGGTATTAATCTTTCATGAAAGAAATCATCGTAATTATCTTCTGAATGAACAAAATCAAGGATGTTTTCTCTTTTAAAAAAGTTTTTTTCTTTTTTGTTAATGTAAGAATATGGTGTTGTATCAATTTTGTAGTCAACAGTTAGATTGGTGTTTATAGAAACATCATTAATTTTTTGTACTTTGTTATTTGGCCAAATAATGTGTAAAGAGTCAATTACATTTTTTTCTAATCCAAAATGTAACTTCCCTTCTCCAGCAGATAAAAAACCTCTAGTTTTATATAATTGTTTGAACTGTTTTATGCCATTAGAATATACAATTGCTTTGGTTCCTAATCCCTCTTTATTTGATGGTTTGTAATTAAACTTTATTGATAAATAGTTATTGCTATTATCAGTAGTGTTTTTGAGAATAGTAGCTTTTTCGTTCAAATTGTTTGTTACAATATCTAAATCTCCATCTAAATCTAAGTCTAAGTATATAGCTCCATTTGAGAAAGATGGTTTGTCTTCAATCCATTTTCCAGTTTTATCTTCAAAAGACTGGCTATTGCCTTTAAAAATTCTATTTGAAGAAGCTCCGCTGGGCATCTTGTCCAAAGATTTATATAGCCATTTTAAGCTATTATCACTACCATATTGCTTAAAAGTACTAGAAACGTATTTTCTAAAGTCTAGATTGTTTGGGCGCCTTAATATACCATTACTAATAAACAAATCTTGAAACCCATCATTGTCAAAATCAGCAAAAAGGGGACCCCAACTCCAGTCCGTATCTTCTATGTGATTATATGATGCTGTTTCTATAAAGTAAGATCCATTATTATTAATTTGAAGCATATTTCTTGATATTTGATCCTTATAACCAAGTTTTTTAAGCTGTTTTTGCATATTGTACATAGCATCATCCCCTTCAGTTTGTTTTATTATAGATTCTTTTTCTGGTAACATATCTAATGTGATAATGTCTAAGAATCCGTCTCCATTAATATCAGCAGAATCACTTCCCATAGAAAATCTACTAATTGTAGAAAATGCTTCGGACATTTTTTCTGTAAAAGTACCATCTTGATTATTTAAGTAATAATAATCATCTTCATGAAAATCATTACAGACATAAATGTCATCCCAACCGTCATTATTAAAATCACCAATAGAAGCACTCAACCCATAGCCATTTGGACCACCAAAAATATTAGAAGTTTCACTTACGTCTGTAAATTTTCCATTTGTGTTTTTTAATAATACATCACCTACTAAACCTACTCTTTTTTTTCTATGTGATGCGGGTCCATAAGATAGGTTTGTATGTACAGCGTGATTTACAATATATACGTCTAAATCATCATCCTTATCATAATCAAAAAAATATGATTGAGTAGAATAACCTTTAAAATCTAAACCATAATCTTTAGCTTTTTCTGTAAATGTTCCGTTTCCATTATTAATAAAAAGCTCATTACGTCCTTCGAAATCTAGTATTCCAGATACAGAGCACAAATAAATATCCATAAATCCATCATTATTAATGTCTACCATTGTAGCTCCTGTATTCCAGTCAGAAAGTGATTCGATATTTGCTTTTTTAGTAATGTCTTCAAACTTAAAATTTCCTTTATTAAGGTATAATTTATTCTCACCCTGATTGGATACAAAATACAAATCGGTTAATCCATCATTATTTATATCTCCTGCACAAAGCCCATTTCCATTATAAAAGTAGATGTAATTAATAATACTGTGGTTAGCATCTTCTTTTAATTGATTTGTGAATTTAACACCTGTATTTTCTGGAGACAGTACTTTAAAAAGGTGTTTTTTGGGTGATATATTTTCTTTTATTTGTTTATTGCAACTGAAAATTAAAAAAATTAAAAATAGTATTTTATGAAATATGCACTTATTTAACATTATTATTGCTTATAGTTTATTTAACAAATATATAACATTATTTATTTTTTCATAATTTATGGTAAAATCAAGTGAATTTTATAAAGTTAATATTGAAAGTTTAGCTGGTCAAGTTACTGTGCTTCACAAAAAAATGATTAGACTAAGCGTCTCTAGGTTAGTTGTGTTTTTTTTAACCTTTTTATTAATGTATTATACATTTAAAGACTGGTTATATTTTACTTTAGTTATAATTTGTGGTGTAACTATTTTTGGATTTATAGTTGCTAACTATACTAAGATTAAAAGATCGTATAAATTAACTGAAGAATTACTTAAGATTAATGAAACCGAATTAAAAATTAATTCTGGAGAGTTTCATGACAGACCACAAGGTTTAAAGTATCAAGATCCATTGCATAATTATGCTTTAGATATTGATTTATTTGGTAAAGGCAGTTTTTTTCAATTTATAAATCGTACTGCGACACAAGAAGGTTCTGATAGTTTAGCTAATAATTTAAAAGCTAATAATGTCATGGCTATTAACGGAAGGCAAAATGCTATAAAAGAATTAGCCTCTAAAGCAGATTGGAGACAGAATTTTCAAGCTAATGCTAGTTTAATACAAGTAGATACTAAAGCAAAAACTATACTTGAGTTTTTAAAATCTCACCAAAGTATATTGCCAAAATTTTTTAAGTTGTTACCCTTAGTAATTTCAGTATTATCAATTTTAATTGTGGGTTTATCTGTTGCAAAAATTATTCCTGCAGCAATCATTGGTTATTGGTTGTTTGTTGGTTTGTCTATTACAGGTCGTTTTGTAAAAAAAGTAAATGTGTTAAGTACAAACACAGATAAGATGAGAGATATCTTTCGTCAATACGCTTCACTTTTAAATGCAATTGAAAATGAAACATTCACATCCAAATTATTAATTGACAAACAGGCTAAAATTCAATTAAAAAATAAAAAGGCCTCACAAATTATTAAAGAGCTTTCAAAAGCAATGGATGCTTTGGATAACAGAAATAATTTAATTTCTGCAATTTTTGGGAATGGCTATTTCTTAACAGATTTAAAACACACTTACACCATCGAAAGATGGCTAGAAAACTATAAAGATAAAGTTGAAGATTGGTTTGAAGTAGTTACTTTTTTTGATGCTTATAACAGTTTAGGTAACTATGCGTTTAACAATCAAGATTATGTTTATCCACAAATTGTTGATAATAATACTGAGACAAGTGTCTTGCAGTTAGGGCATCCATTGCTTAAAAGTAACAAACGGATTGATAATGATTTTAAAATTCAAGATCGACAATTTTTTATTATAACAGGAGCAAATATGGCTGGTAAAAGTACCTTTTTGCGTACTGTTTCTTTACATATTGTAATGGCTAATATTGGTTTGCCTGTTTGTGCAAAAAAATCTATTTACAATCCTGTTAAATTAATTACAAGCATGCGTACTAGCGATAGTTTAACAGATGATAGTAGTTATTTCTTTTCAGAATTAACACGCTTAAAATATATTGTAGATGCGATTAAGCAGGATGATTACTTTATTATTTTAGATGAAATCCTTAAAGGAACAAATAGTAAAGACAAAGCTATTGGGTCACGTAAGTTTGTAGAAAAATTAGTGGCTAGCCATGCAACAGGTATTATTGCAACACACGATTTAAGTCTTTGTGAAATTGAAGCACAATTAGAAGAGGTTAAAAACTATTATTTTGATGCTCAAATTATTAATGACGAATTGTATTTTGATTACACCTTTAAAAAAGGAATTTGTCAAAACATGAATGCTAGTTTCTTATTGAAGAAGATGGAGATTGTTTAATTTGTAGGAATTACCAAAGCCTCATTAAATATCCATTTTTTAATCAAATCATCGTTTGTTGTAATTTCAGCAAAAACATATAAATTAGATCTAAAACATGGTGAGGTTTCAGCCAATTCAATTACTACTTTATTATCGCAGTAACTAGAGTGCAAAAAGTAAATGTCTTTGTCCTTTATTAATACATAACCAACGTGATTGTCTAAACCAACAAAGTAAATGCCATCTGTATAAACAACGTTTAGTTTTTCTTTTAACTGAGAAAATGTTTTGTTAGAAAATATTTTAAGCTTCTTTTTAGGCTGTAAAGCTATTGCTTCATGCAGTCCAGCTTGTTGTGCCATTTTATATCGATTTAGGTTAAAATTTAAGTGTTTTAGAGTGGTAGAGACAAAATAACCACAAGCTATTAATCCATCATTTGGTACGCTTGTGTGACCATTAAAATCCCACGAGGTACCATACCAATGTGGTATTATATCATTTATTAATTTATAATATAAGTAATTAGAAGCACTATCAATAGCTTTGTTTTTATTGTTAGCATACAAGGTTTTAAAATAGGTTTTAGTGCTTTTTATTTTTGATATTATAGTCTTGTAATCATCTTTAGCCTTAAAATTAATATTCATCTTTACGCTATCAATGCCAGTGTAATAGTCTTCAGTTTTTTTACTTTGTAATTTAGTGTCTTCAGTAGTAATTAATGAGATACTTTCGGTTTTAGGTTTCTTACAACTTATAAAAATTAGAAATAATAATATTAAATGACTGTAATTTTTGATAGTTTAAAGGTGTTGGTTAGCAATGTTATAACTTTAAAATAGCATTGTTTATTGTAAATAAATAACCTCACAAACTTAATAATTTGTGAGGTGTGAAGTATGGCGAGTTTTAAAGCTATTTAATTGTTTTTTTTAAGATGTGAATAATTTACTTGTTACAATAGACTTATAATTGTTTGGTTTTAATTTTAGCTAGCATTTCAATTGCATTTTTATCATCTGGTTTCAAACTTAAAACCTTATTATAATTTATTTTGGCTTCTTCATAATTACTTGTCAGGTAAAATGCTTCACCTAAACTATCATAAACATTTGGGTTGTATGGAAACATTTTTGTGTTTAAATCAAAAATATATAAAGCTTTAGTATATTGTTTATCTTTTAAATGCCAATAACCTAAAGTGTTTAGCTCTTTGCTTCCTTCTGAGTACTCTGGAAAATAACTCAAAAATTGATTTTCTAACGTCATCAAATCTTCTATTGGTGTTGTGTTTAGATTATTAAAAGTGATATTAGCAACATAATATTTAGGCAAGTAACGTTTATTGCTTATTATATTATTAATGTCATTTTCAAAAGTTTCAATAGGATGTTCTACAATTCTATTAATTTCTTTTCCGTCTTTGTAAAAAATAATAGTTGGTACACGATGGATGTTATAACCTTTTTCTTCTCCATTTGGTCCTTTTTTATAGCTGTCTTTTGTGTTATCTAATGCAAAGACCTCTAATTGTTCCATGTTAAATTCTGCAGACTCTAATACTTTGTAAAAACGCGGAATTTCCTTTTTGCTATCTCCACACCAAGTGCCTAAAAACACTTTAATAGTATAATCATTTAACTTTGTTTTAAAAGTTTGTACTAATTTGTCATTGACTATGTAATTGTCATAATTACTATTAAACCATGTTTTGTAACCTTCTTTTTGGAGTCCCTTTTTATTAATTTTACCTAATAATTTAGGTTGTCCTTTAGCGTCTAATACTTCATGGTTTAAATTTTGAGCATTTAAAATTAAAGAACAAAAAAGAAAGAGTGTTGTAGTTAAAATAGATTTCATAATATTGATTTTAAGATTGTTTAGAGTTAAAATTATATTGATAATTTCAAGAGTTCTAATTTTTTTAACCAACAACCATTTTAAAAGTATAAACAGCAAAAAAAAGTTGTTTGTATAGCTTTTAAGGGCTTTTATACTTTGTTTTTTGATGGTTTTAGCTTTTTGGTTTATTTTGATGATTAATTATGATAGACCTTAAAAAACATACATCACAAATACTGGTTCACATTCTTGGTTGGATGGTATTTATCTTTGTGTCATTATATATCTTTTCTAGATATTATTGGGCCGAAAACCCGTTTTTACAATATTTGTCCATTTTAGGAGTCATTGTATATACAAACCATTTTATATTATTACCATATTTTGTAAAACGAAAATGGTACGCCTTTTATGGATTGCTATTTATAGCAATTTCGTTTTTTGCAACACAATTATATTGCAATGCTTTTGCACAATGTGGTTGTTCTATAATGAAATGTTTAAGCGACTACCTTTGGCAAACGTTGGTTCCGTTAATTTTTTTCTCATTTATATGGATGTTATTTCGTTTTTTAGACGAAAAAAATCAAAAAGAAATTTTAGAGAAACAGCATGTTGAAATGGAATTGAAGTTTTTGAAATCTCAAATCAACCCTCATGTTTTGTTTAATAATTTAAATACAATTTATTCGTATTCAATTGAAAAACCAGACCAAACACCAGAGCTAATTTTGATGTTATCAGACAATCTAAAACATGTGTTGTATGAAAGTAATTCTGAATATGTAGATTTAGAAAAAGAGCTACAGTTTTTAGATAACTATATTAAATTTCAGAAAATTAGAACCGAAGGTGTAAAGCAAATAAAATATCATACAACTATTGAAAATATAAACAGTAAAATTGCTCCTTTATTGTTAATTACCATTATTGAAAATGCTTTTAAACATAGTGTAGTTAATAGTAATATTGATGTAAGTATTACCGAAACAGATAAACAATTAATTTGCGTTTGTACTAATGCTTTTAAAAGTAAATTATCAAATCAAAATCAAGCTAAAATAGGATTAAACAATCTTAAAAAAAGACTGTTGCTATTATACCCAAATAAACATCAACTGTCAATAACAAGCACACAGCAATTTGTTGTTACTTTAAAATTAGATTTATCATGACTTGTATAATTATTGAAGATGAAATACCTGCACAAAATTTACTAAAAAAATATATAAGTAAATTACCAGATATAAACTTAATAGCTGCATTTCAAACAGCTACACAAGCTCATGATTTTTTTAAAAAACAGACTACAGATCTAGTCTTTTTAGATATTAATTTACCTGATATTTCTGGTTTAGATTTTATTAAAACCATTAAAAGTCCACCAGCTATAATAATGACTACAGCTTATTCTGAATATGCTGTTAGTAGTTTTGAACTAGATACTATTGTAGATTACTTGGTTAAACCTTACAGTTTTGATCGCTTTTTAAAAGCTATTCAAAAAGCAGCAATCAGAAGTAGTAGCTTTAATACTCAAGAACAGGAGGATTTAATGTTTTTAAATGTAGATAAAACGCTTCATAAAATTGTTTTTGAAGATGTTTTATATCTAGAATCCGATCGTAATTATATTACTGTAATAACAAAAACACAAAAATTATCTTATATAGATTCACTTAAAAACTGGATACAAAAATTACCAGAACAAGATTTTATTCAAATTCATAAATCATTCATTATCAATACTAAATATGTTGATAAAATTTCTGGAAACGAAGTGTTTATAAACACACAACGCTTACCAATTGGTCGTACATTTAAACCAGAATTACTTAAAAAATTAAGAATTGTTTAATTTGGACTAATCTTTGAGTAATTATAAATGTATATTTAATTTTAAATAAATTTTTAGATGAAATCAAAACAAATCTTATTCTCGTTAGCATTTTTAATTGCAGCTAGCGTTACCATTGCTCAAGAAGTCAATCATGATAACCAAGTTTATGTTGTCAAAAACAAAAAAATAACCTTAAATGGTGAAGATGTTTCAAATACTTTTACAGAAGCTCAAACTACACAAATTTTAGATTTAGCTAAGGTTAAAAATAACGAAATTAAAGCAGTTAAATTTGCAGAAAAAGAAGCTAAGCGAAAAGAGAAACAAGCCGAAAAAGAAATCAAGCAAAAAGAAAAGCAAGCTAAAGCTGAAGCTAAAGAGCTTAAGGCACAAGAAAAAGAGAGAAAAGCAGCCGCAAAGGAACGTAAAAAGGCGGAAAAAGCTAGGGAAAAGGCAGAAAAGGAGCAGAAAAAAGCTGAAAAAGCAATAGCTAAAAAAGAAAGTGCGAAAAAGGCTTTAGAAAAAGCAAATGACAAGTTTGAAAAAGAGACTAAAAAATTTAAGAAACTTGATTCTAAAGGTAAATTGTCTCCAAATGATAAAATTAAGTGGGAAAGTAAGTTAGAAAAATTACAGGAAAAAATTAATAAAGCAGAACAACGTTTAAATAAATTATAAACTGTGGAAGGCCTTTTAAATGTAGCAATATTACAGTCTGATTTGGTATGGCACAATCCTGAACAAAACAGACTAAATTTTGAAAGTAAAATTAAAAGTTTAACCAATAATGTGGATTTCATTGTATTACCAGAAATGTTTACTTCTGGTTTTACAATGTCTGCTGCTACTGTTGCAGAAACTATGGATGGAGCAACCATACAATGGATGCTAAATTTAGCAAAAAGTAAGCAAGCAGCAATTGTAGGTAGTTTGGTTATAACCCAAAACGATAAGTTTTATAATAGATTAGTTTTTGTACATCCTGATCAAACTCTAGAGTATTATGATAAACGACATACTTTTACCTTAGCAGGAGAGGACAAAGTATATACTGAAGGACAGCAACAATTAATTGTAAATTATAAAGGTTTTAAAATAAAACCGTTGGTTTGTTATGACTTACGCTTTCCTGTTTGGGCTAGATTACAAGACGATTATGATGTCTTGTTATATGTTGCCAATTGGCCTGAAAAACGCATAAAGGCATGGGATACTTTGTTACAAGCAAGAGCTATTGAAAATATGAGTTATTGTATTGGTGTTAATAGAGTGGGTTTAGATGCAAATAATTATAACTATCCAGGACATTCAGCAGCTTATACAGCGTTAGGTGATTTACTAACTAATTTACCAAACAATAAAGAAGGAGTGCAACAAATAGTGTTAACTAAATCACATATTACTGTGACCAGAGATAAGCTAAAATTTTTAGATGATAAAGATACTTTTAGTCTAAAGTAAAATCAACAATAACTTCCCATCCTGATCTAATTTCTGCTACTTTTTTACTGTAGCTAACACGTTCTGCTTGTCTGTTTTGTAAAAAGCTACCAGGATCAAAAACGCCATTTTTATTACTATCAAAAATGACTCTTAAATAGTATTCGCCTGGTTTAAGAAAGAAAAAATCTAAAGGTCGTGCTTCGGTCGTATATTGTTCATACTTTACTTCTCCTTTTTTATCTACAAACTGAACTATTAATGGGTATTCAGCATTTTTAATAATCACTCTAGCACTACCTAAACTTGCTTCTTTTTCAGTTCTTAATGTGTAATTTAAAGTATCATTAGTCGCTTCAAAAAAATCAGTTATGGTATTTGGTAATAACTGTACTTTATAACCATGATCTTGTGTTTTTTCAAACTGTAACTCTACAGTGTTTTGTAAGGTGTCAAGCTTACTAGTAAAAGCAATGTTTACAGAGTCTTTGTCAATAATCTTAATTTGTTTTTCATCAAATTTAGTAATTGGTATATTGGACCATAATTTTAATGGCTCATACATACCAATAGTGCTAGTTGGACTTGACTTTACTAGTAATGAATCTTTTTTATTGTCCTTAATTCTAACAGTAAAAGTGTCTATGATTTTACGATTTGTTACCTTAAATACTAACGAGTCTACTTCTAGTTTAGGTTTGTAATAGTAGTTTAAACTATCGGTTTCCTGATCTTTAATATATTTATATTCAAAGTCTTCAGGGACATTGGATAGTATATCAATTTTCATTTTTTTGTAATCCTTCCCTTGAAAACCAAATGCTATTTTTTCACCAGAAATTAGCCTAGCATTTTCAGCTTTATAGTCTAAATTTTCTTTAAACAGTTTTAATTTGTAAAAAGGGGTTGCGTCATTTGATACAGTAATAAAATCTTCATAAAATCCAATTTTATCACTTTTTTGTTCAAAAGTAATATTACTATTATTATCTTTTATTGCAACCAACTTGTATTTTCCAGCTTTTAAGTTTTCTAATTTGAAATTAGTGGTACTGTCCAGTGTGTTGGTTATATATTTTGGGTTTTCTTTATAAACAATGCTGTCTGTGTAGGTTGTGTCAGCTTCATATAAATTAACAGATATAAACGGATCTGTTTCTCTTTCTAAAGCATCCATTACACTTCCTTTAACTGATAGAGAATCTATGTAATCTCCTGTTGAGAATACATATCTATAATAAGGATATGGATTTCCTTCATTATTATCTACAATACTATTTCCAAAATTTATAGCAAATGTTGTGTTTGGAGGTAGTGTATCAAAAATCTTGATTTTTATATACTTACTTGCAGTACCTAGAGGTGTGATTTCTGGTTTGGTTTTCATTGGAGGAGATATAACAAGTTGTTTTGTTAAATCTTTAGTTTTAACATATTCGTTAAAATATATCCTGATTTCATTGCTTTTAAAATTTTTAGAAAAGTTTGGTGGCGTAGAGTATTCAATCTCAGGAGGAGTAATATCCTTCTCGCCTCCAGAAATGGTTCCTCTGTTAGCACAATTAATAAATGTAAGTGCTAAAACACTATAAAAACAAAAATTTAAAAGACGATTTTGCATATAATTTTTAATGAAGTTACAAATTAACAACATATTTATGTTTTAACGAAAAATGCTTTAAGCTATTGCCATAGTTGCAATACTAATTTTAATGTTTTCGGCTTTATTTAATTCTATAATACAGGCTTCTAAAGTGTTTCCTGTGGTAATTACATCGTCAACTAAAAGAATATGTTTGTTTTGTAATAGTTGTGGTTTGGTAATAGCAAAAGCTTCGTTGTTTAATTGCCAACGTTCTAATCTGCTTTTTGTAGCTTGAGATTGATTGCTATTTGTTATCTTAATTAATAATTGGTCGTTAAATTCAGCTTTTAAAGCTTTAGCAATATTTTGACCAAATTTAGTAACTTGATTATAGCCTCTTTTTTTTAGTTTTTTAGGATGTAATGGTACTGGTATTACTAAATCAATATTGTTTTTGTAAAGCTGGTTTGATTTTAATTCTTCCCCAAGCCAAAGCCCAAAAAAATTACTGACCTCTTCATTTTTACCATATTTTAATTGATGTAATAATTGCTGTACGATACCTTTTTTTTCAAATCTTAGTAACGCAGTAGCAGCTTCTATTTTTGCACGACCATAAAACACCTTTTTAACAAAAGGATTGTTATCCAAATGAAAATTTGTTGTTGGTAAACGATGTCTACAGTCTACACATATGAAATGTTCGTTGTCTGATAATTGGTTTTTGCAGGCTGAACAGACCTGAGGGAAAAATAAATCCAATAAAGCATTCTTATTCATAAAATACTATTTTTTAGATTTAATAATTGTTAAATCTGTGTAAAATTTATGTAAATTAACCTGTTTATTTGCATTAAATATTGTTTTGACAGTGTTTTTATTCAAGTTATCGAAAAAATATTAGTTATACAGATATTAAAAATATTTTTGCTTTGTTAAATTTTCCCAAATTGATTGAACGCCTATTTAATGGGTGTTTTAGTAACTAACAGATATATGATAATTTTCCCTCATACCTACCATTATAGGTTAATCATTGGTTCGCTATTTGTCGCCTTCATTGCATTAGGTGTTTATAGTTACGTAAGTGTCTCTAAGTTAGATGAATATAATAGTTATATCTCTCAAGAAAAAAAACTGCTAGAAAACGAATTATCAGAAATGATAATACGTTATGAAAATATTAGAACCGAAGACGAAATTTTAAAAGAAAGATTAACCCAATCTAAGGTCAGAATCATTCGTATATTAGACTCGGTTAAAGCTGTTGCTCCAAGTGCATCGTTATTATCTTACTATAGAGCAGAAATTAAAGATTTACAGGATGAAAAAGATGAGGTTTTAGACTTGTTAGCCAAATCTCAAGAAGAAAATAAACGCTTACAATTAGCCGCATTAGAAGCTAAATTAAATTTTCAATCTATAAAAAACACAACCAAAAATTTAAAAGTAAAAAATAAAGATTTAGCAGTAGTTAATACAGCGTTGTCAAACAAAATTGATAATGCTAGCTTTTTAGAAATAGAACAATTAGAGGCTCAGGCTGTAAAGCGAATTACAAAAAAACGAATTGTTAGTACTGAAAAATATAAAAAAGCAAATAAACTACATGTTGCATTTACAGTATCTAAAAACAAATTTGTAGATGAAGGAGATAAATATTTATACCTGCAAATATTAAGTCCTAGTAATAATATAGTTGCAGATGAAGGTTCTGTTAATTTTGGTAAAGAGTCTTTAATATACACAAAAAAAATAAAAGTAGCCTATAATAAAGAAGACGTTGAAGTTGAAACTATAGTTACCACAGACAAAGACCAACCCTTTACTAAAGGTATTTATTTTGTTAATGTATTTAATGATAACAAAAGGTTAGGTAGCACTTCTATAACATTAAAATAAAGTTAAAAAACGATTCTGTTTTAACAAAACAATTTTAAAGGGTATAATTTTACTAGTAAGCGATTAAATAATTATCTTATATTCGTTAAAAATTTTACTAAACCACTCTTTTTTTGAACAAAATCAATTTTTTAAAAGAATCAATCAAAAGTTTAAAAACTTCAGGAACATTATTTCCTAGTTCAAGATTTTTAGCTTCAAAATTGCTTAGTGCAATTGATTTTGAAAACGCAAAGCTAATAGTAGAGTTTGGTCCAGGTAATGGTATTATAACCAAACAGATTTTACAGCGCTTAAATCCTAACGCAAAACTAATCACATTTGAAATTAATGATAAGTTTTATAACGCGTTATTAAAAATTGATGATCCAAGGCTTATTGTTACTAATCAATCTGCAGATCAAGTCATGGATGTAATCAAGCAATATGGTTTTGATAATACAGATTACATAGTGTCTAGCTTACCATTAACCAATATACCTAAGCCAATAACCAATTCTATTTTAAACAGTGCCTATGCTTGTTTAAAACCACAAGGTTATTTCTTCCAGTTTCAATATAGCTTAACATATTACAATACTTTAAAGCAAATATTTAATGGTAAAGTCCATTTAGGTTTTGAGGCTTTAAACCTTCCGCCAGCTTTTGTTTACACTTGTCAAAAAGACTAATCATTTTTTGGTTGTACACTTTTATTTATCGTTTATCTTTGTACTATTATGGCAAACAACGACGATCAATTTAAAAAAGTAATCTCTCATGCAAAAGAGTATGGTTACGTATTCCAAAGTAGTGAAATCTACGATGGACTAAGTGCAGTATATGATTATGCTCAAAATGGAGCAGAGTTAAAGAAAAACATACGCGACTATTGGTGGAAAGCAATGGTGCAAATGAATGATAACATTGTTGGTATTGATGCAGCAATATTTATGCATCCAACCACATGGAAAGCATCAGGTCACGTAGATGCTTTTAGCGATCCTTTAATAGATAATAAAGATTCTAAAAAAAGGTACAGAGCAGATGTTTTAGTCGAAGATTATTGTGCTAAAATTGAAACTAAAATTGAAAAGGAAGTTAAAAAAGCTGAAAAACGTTTTGGCGAAGCTTTTAATAAAGAAGAATTTTTAGCAACAAATGGTCGTGTTTTAGGTTATCAAGAAAAAATTGATACTATTTTAAAACGATTAGGAAAATCTCTTGAAGCTGAAGATTTAGCAGATGTTAAAGCATTAATTGAAGAGTTAGAAATAGCTTGTCCTTTATCAGGAAGCAGAAACTGGACAGATGTTAAGCAATTTAACCTAATGTTTGGTACAAAATTAGGTGCATCTGCCGAAACAGCAATGGACTTGTATTTACGTCCAGAGACAGCTCAAGGTATATTTGTTAACTTTTTAAATGTTCAAAAAACAGGACGAATGAAAATCCCGTTTGGTATAGCACAAACAGGAAAAGCCTTTAGAAATGAGATTGTTGCAAGACAATTTATTTTTAGAATGCGTGAGTTTGAGCAAATGGAAATGCAATTTTTTATTAAACCAGGCACACAAAAAGAATGGTTTGATTACTGGAAAGAAACAAGACTAAAATGGCATAAATCACTTGGTTTAGGAGAAGAAAACTACCGTTTTCATGATCATGAAAAATTAGCACATTACGCTGATGCAGCAACTGATATCGAGTTTAAATTCCCGTTTGGTTTTAAAGAGTTAGAAGGTATTCACTCGCGTACAGATTTTGATTTAAAACAACACGAGGAGTTTTCTGGTAAAAAACTACAGTATTTTGATCACGAAGAAAAAGCAAGCTATACACCATACGTCTTAGAAACCTCAATTGGTTTGGATCGTATGTTTTTAGCTGTGTTTTCAAAAGCTTTAGTTGAAGAAGAATTAGAAAACAATACCACAAGAACAGTACTTAAATTACCAGCGGTTTTAGCACCTGTAAAAGCAGCTATTTTTCCTTTAGTAAAAAAGGATGGATTGCCAGAAGTAGCTAAACAAATTGTTGAAGATTTAAAATGGGATTTTAATGTGTTTTATGACGAGAAAGATGCGGTAGGTAAACGTTATAGACGTCAGGATGCAAACGGAACACCGTTTTGTATTACTGTTGATCATGATACTTTAGAAGACAACACAGTTACCATTCGTCACAGAGATACAATGGATCAAAAACGTGTTAAAATTGAAGAACTTCGTGATATTATCAAAAAAGAAGTAGACGTTAAAGAGTGGTTAATGAAAATGTAATTAACGCTTTAAATATTTTATATAAAACGCTCAACTATTCAGTTGAGCGTTTTTTTTTGTAGGTTTTAAAAATAGGCTTTTAGTTGTACATTTCCAGTGTGTATTGTAGTACTAGTTTCTGTTTTACGACCAAAATAAGTCAAATTTAAATCTAAAAATTTGGTTAGTTTTTTTTGTGCTAATAGTGACCAAGTAAAGTTTTTTCCTGGTTGTAAGCCTTCTAACATTTGGTAGGCCACAGGGCTGTTTTCGTTTCCATCAAAAGCGTTATTAAAAACATTAAACTCTCCAGAAACAGCTCCTATTTGTGCATTATTTTTTGGAGAAAAAGCAAAGGATAATCCGTATTTGTTCTGATCTAAAGTTTCTAAGTTATTAATAGTGTTTTCCTTCTTTGTTATCTGGTAAAACACATCAAACTGTACATTATCATTAAGTAAATAAGATAATTTAGGATTTAAGCGTTTGGTGTCTATATCAAAGTTTTTACTGCTAAAATTTTCGCTATTGCTAAACTGTTCTTCTAAAGCAGAGGTTATAGTGACTAACCAGCTGTTTTTGATTTTATGTATAAAATTAATTTGATGGCTTTTTAAGTTGTTTTCTATAAATCCAAAACTTAATGTGTTTTCGCTACTGTTCCATAAATACGTGTAAGATGTTGTATAGCGTTGCTTGCCACGATTAAAAAATAATATATTTCTAAAATTTAAAGTTAATCCTAATTGGTTGTCTTTGTCTGCACTAAAAGGGTTTAAATCAAAATCAGCATTAGTTCTTTGTATTTTTCTATCAATTAAATAACTAGACTGATTATAAAACTTAGAAAAAAAATGTTTGGTCTTGTGCTCTGTATTGACCCAATTAATTGGGTTTAAAGTCAAGGTCTGGCTTAGTCTATTTTGATGCGTTTTAATATAGACTTGATTGGGTAATAAAACTCGAATATAATCTCCTTGATCTTGGAACTGAGCAATTTCAAATTCTTCAAGCTCCTGAATACCATTTTGGTTATAATCAATCCAAGTGTACGCACCTTGTCCAGATTCTACCTGTACATAGGTAAAGTCTTGTTGTGGTAATGTCCCTGAGTTGGTTTCAAAAGCTGTATTCCAAAGTATTCCGTTTTTTAAAAAACGTTGACTAAATAATAATCTGGAGTTTAATGAGTTTTCATTGTTCTGGTCTTCATCTTCATTTTTTAAAGTTCTGTAATTGACATATAAAGACAAATTGGTTTTTTGGTTTTTAATTAATCTAGAGTCTAAATAATAGGTGTTAGAGTTATTGACTCGATCTAGGTTTCCATTTCTTAAACTATCATTAACACGATATTTGTATCCAACTTCAGCATAAATATTTGTACTGTCTCCAATTCCTGTAAAAGCTTCGTAAGCAGTAAAACGCTGAGTCAGATCTGTAAATGCTTTAGTTTCATTAATACGTTCTTTATTTTCTTCAGCCGAAAAACCAACACCAATCCATTGTTTATCTAAATCATAAATACTACGATTATAGGTCCTGAAAAATTGTGAGGAGTTTTGGCTTCCTTTAGCTTTTAATATATTAGTATTAGTTGATAATTGTAATTTACCAATATTAATATTAGCATTTATATTGTGCTTGCTTCCAGAAAAATTTTCAGAATAATTTAAGTGCTGAAAACTATAGTTTGCGTAACCTTTTTTTAAATGAAAACTTTTCAGGCCAACCGATACTAAGGCTTGATTACCAAGATTAGTATTTAATAGTTCAGAATTGGTTTGACTTAAATTCCAATCGCGATTAAATTCAGGTTCGTATAGACGTTGTATGGTTTTAAAATCTTGCTGTATATAATCTGTGTCTAATACTGCAGCTAAGCTCCATGTGCTATCATTTTTAATAAGATTTTGCTCAACTGTTAATTTACCAGCAAATCCATTATTATTGTTATCGTCAAGGTTTGAAAATAAATTTAGGTCGTTTTTACTACCTGCAATTTCAAAACCAATTTTTGTTTTATTTGATGGTTGATACACACCATTTACAGTAGCTATTTGTAATAAGGTTGGCGCAGCAAGTTGTACAATTGGAGCGTAATTACCTTGAGGTACACCTGAAATTGGTTGCACATATTGATAAATATTATTAATAGCATTACTAGAAGTTATAATATAATCGCCTTGATTATCTCCAACCAACGTAAAGGTGACTCCAAACAATGTGTCATCTGGATTGTTTGAAAACACATAAACGTCTTGTCCATTAACACTCTCTTTTTTATATAAAATTCTGTTTTCGTTATACGTTTCTGGGACTTCTGATGAGGCAACCATTAGTTGATTATCATCTCCTGCAGTATTTAATATAGAAACTTGTTCTTCAGATAAATTTTGTTGAAGCGGATTGTTTTTAGAGTCACTTTCAGAGTATACAGAAGCGCTAATATTTAATTTTTCACTGTTATGACTACCTCCTGCAAAAGCTACTATTCTAGAATAATCACGTTCCGAGTACTGAAAATTTACACTAATTCTCATCTCTGATGTTACAGGATAAGTGGCATTAAAAATAATTTCGCCAGCATTATAATCTATGATGTAGTCTTCGTTTTCACCACGTTTTAAAGCGACACCATTTACATATACAGTTTCACTACCTGAAACAATAAGTACAAATAATTCGCCATTTGGTCCTTGTAGTTTATAAGGACCTTGATTTCCTTCTTGAGCAGTAAATTGGTAATTACTAAATTGTCCTCTAACTAATGCACCAGAAGCAAAAACATTGGTCTGTTGACTTTCGTCACCAAAATTAGCTTTAACCTGTAACCCTTGTACACGTTTACTAAAAGAAGCAAAGTAGGATTGCTCATTAATTAGGTCTATATCTCCTGCACGAATAGACCATTGGTCAGAGAATAATTCTAAAAAAACTTGATCAAACTCGTCCAAACGTTGTGAATAGCCACTTTCTTGTAATGGTATATTGGCATCTTGTATGCTTGCTCTAAGAGATACTTTGTCGTTTAGTTTACCAGTTATCTGTAAGTCAAGCTCGCTATTTAAAACCGAGTTTTGATTGTTTCCAATTGTAACACCACGACTAATACTTCCTGAAGTTGTTAAGCCATCAAAAGGTGTGTAAGTTTGTTTGTTATTTGGTTGTCTTAACTGTATTATCTTGCTAAGATTATCTGTGTTTTCAACAATGATACTTTTATCAAATTGTTTATAGGTTTTTGTTATAAACTCAGGATAATTCTGGTAGCTAATTATGATGCTATCACTTTCTATTGGTTTTAAAAAAGTAAGTGTAGATTTTGCGTAATCTACCTTATAGTAAGAGGAGTTTATTGTGTTTCCTGATTTGGTTTCAACTTTAAAACCATTTTGTTTTATGCTAACACTATCAATTTGTATACTAATGTTTGTAGCAACTGTCTTTCGGTTTGACCCATTAGCTTGTTCTTGCGCAAACGCAAAAATTCCGAAGAAAAACAGAAAACAGGTTAAAGTTAGTTTCATCTACAAGTATAACACCATAATTACTATATTATTTTGTTAATATTTTTTCAGTAAAAACAGAGTGATTTATCTTGTAAAAGTAAACCATTATTTAATTTAGCCGAAACAAATATTTTAAGCTTTAAACAATCTTGTAATAAAGGTTGTTTTAATTAAAACAATAAACAAACACTCATGAAAATTATCTCATACAACGTAAACGGAATCAGAGCTGCAATCAATAAAGGATTTATAGATTGGCTACAAAGTGCCAATCCAGATGTTGTTTGTTTACAAGAGATAAAAGCAATGGAAGAGCAGTTGGATTTAAATTTATTTAAAGACGCTGGTTACCATTATAATTATTGGTTTAGTGCTCAAAAAAAAGGCTATAGTGGTGTTGCAGTGTTGTGTAAAACAAAACCCAATCATGTAGAGTATGGTACAGGAATAGAGTCTATGGATTTTGAAGGACGTAACATTCGTGTTGATTTTGATGGACTTTCAGTCATGAGTATGTATTTACCATCAGGTACCAACGCAGCAAGATTAGAGCATAAATTTGAATACATGGATTTAATCCATAATTACCTAAACGATCTTACTAAAACATTACCAAATCTAGTAGTTTGTGGTGATTATAATATCTGTCATGAAGCTATAGATATCCATAATCCAAAAATGAAAGGTGTTTCAGGTTTTTTACCAGAAGAGCGCGAGTGGCTTGGTAATTTTATAGACTCAGGATTTATAGATTCGTTTAGATACTTAAATCCAGAGCGTCAAGAATATTCATGGTGGAGCTATCGTGCAAATGCCAGAGCTAATAATAAAGGTTGGCGTTTAGATTACGCAATGGTTAGCCAACCACTACAGCAAAATATTAAAAGGGCAGTTATATTACCAGAAGCAAAACACAGCGATCACTGTCCTATTTTAGTCGAAATAAAATCTTAAACCCCAAATAAATAAAAATGAAAAACAGAGTAACAATCATCCTATTAGTATTAATTGCAACCAGTTGCGTCTCTCCAAAAGTTTACAAAGAGTTAGAAAGTAGCTATGCAGAATTAAAAAAAGAAAACCGAAATCTAAAAGATGAAAATGCCGATTTATTACTACAAAAAAATCAAGCATTAAACGACTTGGCACAATTGCAATCTAAATATGATGACGCAGTAAATCGTCGTGATCAATTAGAATCCGATTATACTGTTGCAAAAAATAAATATGATACATTAAAAGCCTCTTATGATGCATTGGATGCAAATAGTAGTTCTGCAATAGCAGCAAACACAAAAAAAAATCGAGAACTATTAGCGCAATTAGAGGCTAAAGAACAAGCGTTAGCAACCGAAAACACAAGACTAGCACAACTTAAAAAAGAGTTAGAGTCACGCTCACAACGTGTAGCAGATCTAGAAAGTGTTATAGCAGCAAAAGAAGCCGAAATGACAGCCTTAAAAAACGCTATATCTAGTGCATTAACAGACTTTGAAGGTAAAGGATTAACTGTTGAGCAACGTAATGGTAAAGTGTATGTATCCATGGAAAACAAACTATTATTCCAATCAGGTAGTTGGGCAGTTGGGACACAAGGTCGCAAAGCAGTAAAACAACTTGGTACAGTATTAGGAGATAATCCAGAAATATCAGTGTTAATAGAAGGTCATACAGACAATGCACCATATTCGCCAAAAGGTAACATAAGCAATAACTGGGATTTATCTACCAAACGTGCTACTGCAATAGTAAATATACTACAAGAAAACAGTAACATAAAAGCCGATAATTTAACAGCAGCAGGACGTGGAGAGTATGCACCAATAGCCACAAATACTACAGCAGAAGGAAAAGCTAAAAACCGTCGTATAGAGGTGATATTAACACCAAAACTAGATAAAATTACCAATCTTTTAAATAATTAATTGGGCGTTACCACAAGGGTCAGGCTATCCGTTATATCTTTTTTTGCCATATATGGCAGCAAAAAAAGGATGCCACTACTATCCTTAACGCATAATTAGACACACATAAAAAAGACCTTTAGTTACAAATAATAACTAAAGGTCTTTTTATATTTGTTAAATAACCAAAATTTCAAATCGATGAAATACACAACACTACCAAATACAGATATAAAAGTTAGTAAAATTTGTTTAGGCACAATGACCTTCGGAAATCAAAATACCGAAGCACAAGGTCATGCACAATTAGACTATGCAGTACAACAAGGTGTTAATTTTATTGACACAGCCGAGTTGTACCCAGTACCAGCAACAGCAGAAACATCTGGTAGAACAAGTCAGATTATAGGATCTTGGTTAAAGCATCAAAAAAGAGAAGATTTAGTAATAGCTTCTAAAATTGCAGGAACAGGAGATTATACAGCACACATACGTACAACAGGTTTTGCAGCTAATGCTATAAAAGAAGCTGTAGATTTAGAGCTTAAAAGGCTACAAACAGATTATATAGATTTATATCAATTACATTGGCCAGAACGTCAAACTAATACCTTTGGTGTTAGGGACTATAGTCACAATCCTAATGATCCTTGGGAAGATAATTTTAAAGAAGTTTTAGAAACCTTAAATGATATTAAAAAACAAGGTAAAATAAGAGAGGTTGGTTTGTCAAACGAAAAAGCTTGGGGAACAATGCGTTATCTAGAAGAGTCTAAAAACAATAATCTGCCAAGACCAGTTACGATTCAAAACGCCTACTCGCTAATAAATCGTGTTTTTGAAGGTGATTTAGCAGAGGTCTCATTAAGAGAGAATATAGGTTTATTGGTATATTCTCCTATGGCATTTGGCGTACTTTCTGGAAAATATATCAAAGGTACACAAGGTGAAAACTCAAGATTAAACTTATTTCCAAGGTTTGCAAGATACAGTAGTGAGCAATCAACTTTAGCAACAAAAAAGTATTTGGAATTAGCAGAAAAGCACAATTTGTCTCTAGCTCAAATGGCTTTAGCCTTCGTAAATGAACAGCCATTCGTGACCTCAAATATCATTGGAGCAACTAGCCTAAATCAGCTAAAAGAGAACATAGATTCTATAAATTTAACATTAAGTAAAGATATATTGCAAGCTATTGATGCAATTCATTGCGTTATTCCAAATCCTGCACCATAAGCAATGTAAGCATTTACTTCACTTTTAACACAATTTACCGATGAAAATTGCTTTTTGTCTATAATAATATTTTTAACAGTTTTACAACACGTTTTTTTTATAGTTTAGGAAATTAATTAACTAACGATTTCTCAAAATAATGAAAAAAACTACGTTCTTTTTAGCGTTGCTATTCCTATTAGTTGGGTGGCAAGCTAACTCACAAATTTATTTACAAGAAAGCTTTGATACTTCAATACCTGCTTCATGGACAATAACTGATGCAGGAGATGCGACAGGTGATTCATGGACCTCAGGTCAACAAGGTACAAGTAGTCTAGATGGCACCAATGCAGCTCTAGTTGATAGTGATGCAGCAGGTAGCGGAACACTTTTACAAGAGACTCTAACAACACCTGTGTTTGATGCTTCAGCAGCTACAACATTATTTCTAGATTTTGATCAATACTTCAGAAATATTGGTTCTGACACCGGAACTGTTGAAGTTTGGGACGGAACCGCTTGGGTTGCTGTATTAACTCAAACTGCAAGTGCAGGAGGTTTTAGTAGTCCTGATCAGCAACATATAGATATTACTGCTTATGCTAATGCAGCAATGCAAGTAAGGTTTATATATGATGATGCAAGTAGTTGGGCTTGGTATTGGTTAGTAGATAATGTTGTTGTATATAATGCAACATGCCCTAATCCTTCAGCATTAACTGTTGATGATTTAACTGCGACATCAGTTGATTTATCATGGACAGCTGGTGGTACAGAAACTGCTTGGGAAATTGTTGTGCAGCCTTCTGGAACAGGAGTGCCAACAGGTTCAGGCACAGGGACAACCACTAACACACCTTACAGTGACAATACATTAAGTCCAGCAACAGATTATGAAGTCTATGTGAGATCAGACTGCTCTGGTGATTTTAGTGTATGGTCAGGTCCAATTTCATTTACTACAGATTGTGATATATTTACTCCAGATTATTTACAAGATTTTACTACAATTCCGGCTAATTGTTGGGAAGTGGCAGATAGTGGAGATGCAACAACAGGACCTACTGATATTGGTACATCATCATGGACTACTGATGGGTATTTAAATAATGGTACTACTGGCGCCTATAAAATTAATCTTTGGGTAGCATCAAAAAGTGATTGGTTATTAACTCCAGAATTTGATTTAACAGGAGGCCCTTTTCAAGTTGAATTTGATTTAGGAGTAATGACATTTGGAAGTACTACTACAGCAGGCACTCTAGGGTCTGATGATATTGTTGAGTTAATGATAACAACAGATTCTGGTACGACTTGGACTGTATTACAATCATTTGACGCTTCAACAGTATTTACGTCTGCTGGCATGCATGTGGTTGAAAATTTATCGACATATTCAGGAGCAACTGCTCAGTTTAGTATAAGAGCATCAGAAGGTGTTATTGATGACCCAACCGACAATGATGTTTTTGTAGATAATTTTCAAGTAAGATCTGTGCCTTCTTGTTCAGACCCTTTATCTATAGTAGCAATAGCAACAGGAGATACAACTGCGGACATCACTTGGGGTGCTGGTGGAACAGAAACAGAATGGCAAGTTTGGGTACAAACTGCTGGAACAGGAGAACCTACAACAGATGGAGTAGTTACTACAGTTAATAATCCTTATTCTGTAATAAACTTAACGCCAAGTACTGCTTATGAAGTATACGTTAGATCTAATTGCGGAGTAGATGGATATAGTGCTTGGGTTGGACCTGTTAACTTTACAACACTAAATACACCTCCTCCAGCTCCTGTAGGAGTAGCTTGTGCTACAGGTAGCTCCACATTTATATTTACTGAAGATTTTGGTAATGATACTAATTACGTGCCATCAGGATGGACAGGTACTGCATTTACAGATACTAATGGAGATTGGGATATCACTACAGAAAGTGCTAATTCATCTTCAACAGGACCAGACATTACATGGGACGGCAATCCAGGAACCCATTTAGAATATGAAGGTTCTGGTAATACAACAAATGTAGCCTCTGCAATTACACCTGCAATAGATTTATCTTCAGCATTGGATGGAGCAGAGTTGTCATTCTACATGCATGCTTTTGGTGGTGATATGGGAACATTAAATATTGGTGTAAGCACTTCACAAACTGGACCTTTTACCTCTGAATATATTTGGACAGGTGATTATCAATCTACAGCAGATGAAGCTTGGGTGCCAATTGGTGTAAATTTAGATGCCTATTTAGGGCAAGTTATATATATTGAAATTAGCTATGTTGGAACAGGTGATACCTGGGAAAGTGATATGGCTATTGATCAAGTACGTGTTGAAGCTTGCGGGACATTTTGTATTGCTCCAACTGCTATTACAGTAACATCTATTACAGAAACATCAGCAGATATTTCTTGGACACCAAGTGGTTCTGAAACAGAATGGAATTATGTACTACAACCTGCTGGAACTGGTGTCCCAACTTCAGGAACAACTGTTACAACTACAACAGTTTCAGAAACAGGATTAAATCCAGCAACAGATTATGAGGTTTACGTTCAGTCTATTTGTGGTACTGATACAAGTACTTGGGCTGGACCATTTAATTTTTCAACATTACTTCAATTTAACTTCACTTTTGATTGTGCTACAGATGGACCTCAAACAATTGATTATTGTTATGATAGTAGTGATACAAATGTGTTTACATTTTCTTCTACAGATGGAACACCTTTAAACTTAACTATTAATGCAGGTCAAGTTGAAAATAATTTTGATGAAGTTGTTGTATTAGATTCTGATGGAATTACTAATTTAAATGCGGTTACACCTTATGGTAATGCAGGTCAAATTGGAGGATTAACCTTTCAATCTACAGGAGATACAATTTCATTTGCAATAGAATCTGATGGAAGTGTTAGTTGTCAAAGTAGTGGATATACTTCTGTAAACTTAACAGTTACATGTGCTACATGTATCAATCCAACAGCAACTTTTGTTGTGGTTGACGATTGTGATAATGGGGATCAATTTTTAGTTGATGTTGACATCACTTCATTAGGTGATGCAACGTCTTTATTAATTGAGGATAATCAAGGTACGACTCCTGTTAGTGTTACTACAACAGGTGTTCAGCAATTTGGACCTTATCCATTTAATGTTGATGTTCAGTTTACAGTTTCAAATGAGCAAGACGCTAACTGTATAATTAATAGTGATTTAATTTCACTCGCAGCTTGTCCTCCAGTAAACGACAATCCATGTAATGCGACAGTCGCCTCAGTAAATGCAGATGAAACTTGTACAATAGTTAATGCTGGTACTTTGTTAGAAGCTACAGATTCTGGTGTGCCAAGTGGGTCCTGTTCTACTAGTACAGATGATGACGTTTGGTATGAATTTACTGCTTTAGGTGACCAACAAATCATTCAAATTCAAAATGTTGTTGGAGGGTTTAATGTTGATCATGCAGTCTACGAGGGTACAGATTGTAACAATTTAACAGAACTTTACTGTACAACAGATGATAACAGTTTGACGCCATCTTTAACCGTTGGTAATACTTATTATATTAGAGTGTTTTCTGCAGGAACAACAGCAACTACAATAACTTTTGACCTATGTATTCAAACATTGGGTGTGCCAACTTATTGTACAGATGCATTGCCAATATGTGCTGATCCTACAATTTTCTATCCTAGTATAGTAGGAGATCAAGTTGCTCCACCTTATATTGATTACGATTGTTTAGGAAGTCAACCAGATCCACAATGGAATACAATTCAATTTGATGATCCAGGAGATTATGTTTTCCAATTAGCACAAACAAATGCTAGTGGAACAGGTTTAGATATAGACTTTTTAGTTTGGGGACCATTTACAGGGCAAGACTCTGGATGTTTTGAATTATTGCCTTCAAGTATTGCAGACTGTAGTTTTTCTGCTACAGCAACTGAAACAATCACATTATCTAATGTGCCAGCTAACTCAACTTATATTATATTAATAACCAACTATTCTCAAGAGTCTGGTACCTATGTTTTTACTCAAGAATCAGGTCCTTTAGATGGAACTAATTGTGATGTTGTTTGCGACGTTGCATTAGATTATGATGGTATTGCAATTGAGCAAGGTGCTACTGCAGCAGAAGGTTATAGCGATGATATTAATTTATGTGGATATACATCTGTTACTTTAACAGCAGAAACTGCTTATGCTGTAGATAGTTATGATTGGTATGTAAATAATATTTACCAAGATGGAGTTACAGGACCGACATTTGAAGCAACAGAATCTGGGCAGTACATGGTTATTGTTGGAGGTGGAATTTGTGATGATTTTACATCATCATTAATAACAACAATTAATTTCTTAGATAGTTCAACAGCAAATCAAGCTTCTGATTTAGAGGTTTGTGATAACGGTTCAGGTAGTGGTGTTTTTGATTTAGAAAGCCAAACAGAAACAATTTTGGGAGCACAAGATCCAGCTGAATTTATTGTTACTTATCATGAAACTTTATCTGATGCACAATTAGGTGTCGATGCTATAATTTCTGAGTATACAGCTACTCATGGTACTACTGTTTTTGTCAGAGTTGAGGATGTTGATGCAGTAGGATCTAATTCTGGTTGTGCTTCAACTAATACTAGTTTTAATTTATTATTAGAAACTTGTATTATACCTCAAGGTATTTCACCAAATAATGATGGGTATAATGATGCTTTTGATTTAAGTAGTTTTGATGTTCAAAGTTTAGAGATTTTTAATCGTAATGGACGTAAAGTATACTCTAAAACCAATTATACAAACCAATGGGAAGGACAATCTGACAGTGGAGATATGCTACCAGTAGGAACATATTACTATGTTATGAAGTACCAAGGTACCAAAACAAAAGCCGCATGGGTATATTTAAACAGATAAACTAACTAGAAAACAAAAAAACAACAGATGAAAAAAATAGTATATATTGTATTCCTAGTGTTTATAGGTGTACAAGCCCAACAAGACCCACAATATACACAGTATATGTATAACATGAATGTGGTAAACCCAGCCTATGCAGGCTCTACAGAAAGTGTATCAATAGGTGCACTTTACAGAAGTCAATGGGTTGGTTTAGAAGGTGCACCAACAACAGGTACTCTAGCTATACATTCTCCAGTAGGAAGCAATGTAGGATTAGGTTTCTCTTTAATTAGTGATGAAGTTGGACCTGTACAAGAAACCAATGCTTATGTAGATTTCTCGTACACAATACCAGTAGGAAACACAACTAAATTGGCTTTTGGATTAAAAGCAGGAGCAACCTTTCATGATATTGGATTAACAGGATTAGAACTTACAGATCCAGACGATCCATTTTTCTCAGAGAATATAAATGAGACGACACCAAATATTGGAGCAGGATTATATTTTTATAAGCCAAGTAAGTATTACATTTCAGCCTCTATGCCAAACATATTAAGTTCGGTACATTTAGATGCTAATGGTTACAAAATAGGATCAGAAACACAACACTTTTTTGGAGCAGCAGGATACGTATTTGATTTATCAGAAAACTTTAAGCTAAAGCCACACGCTTTAGCTAAAGTTGCTTTTGATGCACCAGTAAGTTTTGATGTCAATTTAAACCTGTTTATGTATGATGTTGTAGAAGTAGGAGCAGGTTACCGTTTAGATGATTCTTTTAGTGGTATGATTAACTTTTTAGTTGCACCAAATTTAAGAATAGGTTATGCTTATGACAGTATCCAATCACAATTAGATGTTGTAACCAATTCTTCACATGAGATTTTTATCAATTTTGATATTAATTTACCAAGAAAAGTATCACGTTCACCACGTTATTTCTAATCCATTAAGTTAACCAAGACAATGAAAAAAATACAACTATTTATATGCGCTATCTTATTAAGCAGCACTTGTGTGTTTGCTCAAAGTGATGCGACCAAAAAAGCCGATAAATATTTTCAAAAATTAGAATTTGTAGATGCAATAAAGGGCTACAATAATTTAGTAGAAAAAGGTGAAGGAAACGCTTATGTGTACTCTCAATTAGCCGAAGCAAACTATAACACTTTTAATACTGTTGAAGCCGAGAAATGGTATGCAAAAGCATTGGAAACAGGAGCTTCAGAACCAGAAATGCTTTACAAGTATTCTGAAATGCTAAAAGCTAACGGTAAATATGATGCTTCAAATACACAGATGAAAAAGTTTGCCTCTATGTATCCTAGCAATGATAAGGCAGTTGCCTACAATGCTAATCCTAATTATTTAGATGATATTTTAAAAACGGAAGAAAAATTTACAGCTAAAAATTTAGATATTAATACTGCAGCTTCAGATTTTGGAGGTACTTTTAAAAATGGAGTTCTTTATATTACATCTTCTAGAAATGACTCTAGACGTAATTACGGTTGGAATGATCAACCATATTTGGATATTTATCAATTAAACAAGTCTGAAGATGGTAGTTTTTCTGAAGCAAATTTAATTTCAGGTAAGATAAATACAAAACACCATGAAGGTGTTGTTTCTGTTACACCTGATGGTAATACGTTATATTTTTCTAGAGAAAGTTTTTTTGAGAATATGTATGAAAAGCTAGAGGATGATAATACAAAAATTAGTGTTTTACAGTTGTTTAAAGCTACTAAAGATGGTGATTCTTGGACTAATGTTCAGTCATTAAACATTAATACAAATAGTTATTCTGTTAAAAACCCTTCTGTTAGTAAGGATGGTAAAACATTATATTTTGCTTCTGACAAACCAGGTGGTTTTGGTAAATATGATATTTACAAAGCAACCATTCAATCTGATGGTATGCTTGGCGAACCTGAAAATTTAGGTGATAAAATTAATACTTCAGGTCAAGAAATGTTCCCATATGCTGGAGACGATGAGTATTTTTATTTCTCTTCTAATGGTCATTTAGGTTTAGGTAATTTAGATGTTTTTTATACTGAATATTCAGGTAATACTGTTGTGAAGAATATTGGAGCTCCAATAAATAGTAAAGCAGACGATTTTGCTTTTACTATAGATGAAGATAAAAATGGTTACGTTTCTTCTAATCGTGAAGGAGGTAAAGGAAGTGATGATATTTATGCTATCAAAGAAATTAAGCCTTTATGTCAAGTTGATATGATCGTTACAGTTGAAAACGCTGAAACAGGAGAGGTTTTACCAAATTCTACAGTAACTTTATATGATTCTACAGGTTCTGTTTTAGCTACACAAACAACAAATGCAGCAGGTGTTGCTACATTTACTACTGATTGTGAGATAGAGACTACTCTTAAAATTACTAAACCTGAATTTGAAGATAATTCTGTTACAGTTAGCGGTACTAGAGATGAAAAACAAAATGTAAGTGTAGACTTAACACCTATCAAGAAAATTATTATAGCTGATAAAGTGGTGTTAGATCCAATTTATTTTGAATTTGATAAATCTGATATCACACCTCAGGGAGCTTTAGAATTAGACAAGTTAGTTTTAGTGATGACTAAGTATCCAGAAATGGTAATTTATGCTACTTCTCATACAGATAGTAGAGGTAAGGATAGTTACAATTTAAGTTTATCAGATAGAAGAGCTAAGTCTACTGTAGCTTATGTTGTATCAAAAGGAATTGATCAAAGTAGAATAAGTGGTGATGGAAAAGGAGAGACAGAACATTTAGTGGATTGTAAATCTAAATGTACAGAAGAAGAGCACCAATTAAACCGTAGATCTGAGTTTACTATAGTTAGTGGAGGACCAGAACAACAATAAATTATAGATTTAACAACCAAACCAAAAACCAAAAAAATAGCCTTACAAATTGTAAGGCTATTTTATTTTTAGTATTCTTTAAATTAAATTTAATATCACTTAAATTCAATTGTCTATCTATCGTTCAAAAATAATTTAAAGTAGCTTAAATAGTTTAATTTGATGTTTAAAACTAGTTTTTTAGGCATAAAAAAAAGCCTAACTATTATATAGTAGGCTTTTTTTATTATTTAATTTGTTTACCATTTTTGTCAAAAAAATGATATTCAAGGTATGTGTAAGCATCTCTTGGTTGTATTTTTACCCATTTTTTGTGTTCAACAAACCATTTTGAACGTATAGATGGAAAACCTTTGGTTAAAAAGGCTGCTATAAAAGGATGTGTGTTTAAGGTCACCTTCTTATAGTCTTTTTTTAATAATTGTTCTAAGTCATGAGTTATTTTAGGCACAATATTAATTGGCGCTTCGACTTCTTCTCCATTAAAACTGTTAGGATTTTCCTCTCTGGTTTTAATATTCATTTCTGGTCTTACTCTTTGACGTGTAATTTGAATCAATCCAAACTTACTAGGAGGTAGTATTTTGTGTTTGGCACGATCATCTTTCATTTCGTCACGAAGATGATTAAATAGTTTTTTTCTGTGTTCAGCAGTATTTAAATCAATAAAGTCCACTACAATTATTCCACCCATGTCTCTAAGTCTTAATTGTCTAGCAACTTCTGTTGCAGATATAAGGTTGACTTCTAGAGCGGTGTCTTCTTGTGAGTTTGATTTATTTGATCTATTACCACTGTTTACATCAATAACGTGAAGTGCTTCGGTATGTTCTATAACAAGGTAAGCACCTTTAGCCATAGACACTGTTTTTCCAAATGCAGTTTTAATTTGTCTTTCAATCCCAAATTTTTCAAAAATCGGAACATTAGACTGATGTAATTTTACAATTGATTCTTTTTTTGGTGCAATTTTTTGCACATAATCTTTTACCTGTACATGTAACGCTTCATCATCTACGTGAATCCCAGTAAAAGTGTCATTAAATATATCTCTTAACATTGAAGAGGCTTTATTTAATTCGCCTAATACCTTGGTAGGATGGTGCGCTTTATGTAATTTTTTACACATTGCAGTCCAGCGACTTAGCAAATTTTGTAAATCTTTGTCTAGTTCGGCTACTTTTTTGCCTTCTGCTACTGTACGTACAATAACTCCAAAACCTTGAGGAGTAATACTTCTCACTAATCGTTTTAAACGCTCTTTTTCTTCTTTACTTTCTATTTTTTGAGAAATAGAAATACGGTCAGAAAAAGGTACTAAAACAATATATCTACCAGCAATAGATAGCTCTGAGCTAATTCTTGGGCCTTTTGTAGATATAGGTTCTTTTACTATTTGTACTAAAATAGACTGATTTGATTTTAAGACGTCATTAATTTTTCCGCCTTTATCAATATCTTTTTCAAATGGGTAATTTTTTAAAGAAAAATCTTTTAGTTTACCTGTGCTTACACTTTTTGTGAATTTTAAAACTGAAGATATTTTTGGTCCTAAATCATGATAATGCAAAAAAGCATCTTTTTCATAACCTACATTAACAAATGCAGCATTTAAGCCAGGAACAGCTTTTCTTATTTTGGCGATAAACACATCACCAACTGAAAAGTTGTTCCCATCTTCTTCTTTATGTAATTCAATTAATTTTCCATCTTTTAATAAGGCAAAATCAACAGCATCTGGACTAGATCTAATAATTAATTCTTTATCCATTTAGGTTAATTTTTATCCATACTTTATAGTATAGATGGATTATACATTATATTATAACTTAAAATTAGTCATAATATTTCACAGGATTTTTAAATCCGGTTGAGTTTAATAATTACGCAAGGTTATACGAATTATAGATAAACTCTGTTTTCAAAGAACGATACTTCTAATAAACCAAAAAAGTAGTTAAAAAACTACTTTTCTGAATTATTTTTTCTTTTTGTGACGATTAGCGCGTCTACGTTTTTTACGCTTATGCGTTGCAACCTTGTGTCTTTTACGTTTCTTACCACTTGGCATAGGGTTAATGTTTTTAAATTAATAATTCGTTTATAATAATAAATTTACTTTACGTCTACGTTAGTTTTTACACCCTCTACAAATACTTTTGCAGGTTTAAACGCTGGTATGTTATGAGCAGGAATCTTGATAGTCGTATTTTTTGAAATATTTCTTCCTGTCTTTTCTGCTCTTGTTTTAATGATAAAGCTACCAAAACCTCTAAGGTATACATTATCACCACCTTCTAAAGATGTTTTAACTTCTTCCATGAAAGTCTCTACAGTTGCCTGAACATCTCCTTTTTCTATTCCTAATTTTTCAGAAATCTTTGTTACTAAATCAGCTTTAGTCATTTTCTTTTCTTGTTTGCGTTATTAATTTTTCTAAGGGTTGGCAAATATAGTCATTTAATATTCAATATTTCAAACCTAATTCATTAAAATTTAATGCGATAAACTTTACTTTTGCTTTTCTTACTTTTTTCTACTTAATGAACATTTCTAAACAACTAATTAATTGGTATACAGATAATAAACGAGATTTGCCTTGGCGAAACACCACAAACCCTTATTTTATTTGGCTTTCCGAAATCATTTTACAACAAACACAAGTCGTACAAGGTCGTCCTTATTATGATAGTTTTACCGCTACTTTTCCTACTGTTTTTGACTTAGCTAATGCCAAAGAACAAGAAGTGTTAAAATTATGGCAAGGACTAGGATATTACTCTAGAGCACGAAATTTACATGGTTCAGCCAAATATATTGTTAAAGAATTGGATGGAAAATTCCCTGATACCTTTGATCAAATTATAAAATTAAAAGGTGTAGGTGATTATACAGCTAGCGCAATAGCATCTATTTGTTTTAATCAAGTTACTGCTGTTGTGGATGGAAATGTATACAGAGCATTGTCTAGAATTTACGGAATTGATACACCTATTAATACAAGTAAAGGTTTTAAAGAATTTAAAACTTTAGCACAACAACTAATAGATCCTAAACAACCTGCAACTTTTAATCAGGCTATAATGGAGTTTGGTGCAAGATTGTGCAAACCCAAAAATCCAGATTGTAATAGTTGTCCTTTTAATACTATATGTGTAGCACTTCAAAAAAATATAATAAGTGATTTACCAGTCAAGCTGAAAACTGTAAAGGTTAAAAAAAAGTATTTTAATTTTATTGTAGCCTTGTCCAAAGACAATAAAACAATTTTAGAACAGCGTACAGGAAGTGGTATTTGGCAAAACTTATATCAATTTCCGTTAATTGAAACAGATAAAAGCGCATCACATACTATAATAGAGTCACAGGTTAAAAATCTTGATTTATTTAAAGGTCATAATATAACGTTGTCATTATATAATGATAAGGCAATTATTCATAAACTATCGCATCAACATTTATATACTAAGTTTTGGATTGTTAATTTAAATGACGATTTGGAGTCAGGTATATTGTTTGATGAAATAACAAATTATCCTGTTCCTATATTAATAGGTAATTTTATAGAAAAATTTAATTTTTAAAACCTTAACAGGTCTGACTTGGTTATTTTTTCTTAAATTTATTTACATTGACGTGTAAAGCTGTAATTTTGTATCAGTAAAACAATTAATTTATGTCAGGAACATTAAATAAAGTAATGCTAATTGGGCATTTGGGAGATGAAGTTAAAATGCACTATTTTGAAGGAGGTGGCTGTGTTGGACGTTTTCCGTTAGCTACTAACGAGACTTATGTTAGCAAACAAACCAATCAGCGTGTTACTAATACAGAATGGCATAATATAGTTGTCCGCAATAAAGGTGCAGAGGTGTGTGAAAAATACCTTACCAAAGGAGATAAAGTATATGTTGAAGGACGTATAAAAACCAGAAAATGGCAGGACGAGTCAGGTAATGACCGTTATAGTACAGAAATACAAGTATCCGATTTTACGTTTTTAAGTACAAAACGTGATCCAGAAGCAGCACCACAACCTAATACAACACAGCAAACCCAACAAAATACACAAAACGCATCGCCAAAACCTGCTTCCAGTGACGACGATCTTCCGTTTTAATAATTAATTATGGACCCAGAACCCACGAGTTTTTTAGCATTTATTCAAACAGATAACCTAAATATTATATTTGGATTTGTACTTTTAATAGTATTATTAATTTGTTCTGCAATGATATCTGGAGCAGAAGTAGCATTGTTTTCGTTAACAAAATCAGATTTAGAAGACGAAAACCTACAGGATAACAAACAAATACAAATATTATCTAAATTATTAGCTCGTCCCAAAAAACTATTAGCCACCATTTTAGTTGCAAATAACTTTATAAATATTGGTATAGTAATATTGTTTGCCTTTTTAGGTAATTATATGTTTGCTAATATTACTTCACCAGTAGCTAAATTTATACTAGAAGTGGTTGTAGTAACCTTTTTAATATTGCTTTTTGGCGAAATTTTACCCAAAATATATGCTAGTCGTAATAACTTAAAGTTTTCAACTTTTATGGCTTATCCATTACGCGTGTTAGATGTATTGTTTGCTCCTTTAAGTTTACCCATGAGAAGTATAACCTTAGGCATACATAATAGGTTAGGAAAACAAAAGTCAAATATTAGCGTAGACCAATTATCACAAGCCCTAGAGTTAACAAGCGAGTATGATACTACTAAAGAAGAACAAAAAATACTACAAGGTATTGTTAGCTTTGGTAATACAGATACAAAACAAGTCATGCAACCACGTATTGATGTATTTGCTTTAAACGTAGAACAGCCTTATGACCAAATTATACCAGATATAATAAGTAATGGTTATTCTAGAATACCTGTTTATAAAGAAAATATGGACACCATAATAGGTGTGCTGTACGTCAAAGACTTATTACCGTACATAGATCAGAAAAACTTTGACTGGACAGCTTTATTAAGAGAACCGTTTTTTGTTCCAGAAAATAAAAAATTGGATGATTTGATGGCAGAGTTCCAAGAGAAAAAAGTGCATTTAGCTATGGTGGTTGACGAGTATGGAGGAACCTCTGGATTAGTGTCTTTAGAGGATATTATTGAAGAAATTGTTGGAGATATTAGTGACGAGTTTGACGATGAGGATTTAATTTATTCCAAATTGGATGATAAAAACTATGTTTTTGAAGGAAAAACAGCTTTGAAAGACTTTTATAAAATTATAAAACTTGAAGACGATACTGTTTTTGAGGATAATAAAGGTGAAGCTGAAACAATAGCTGGTTTTATTCTAGAAAATTCTGGTGGTTTTCCTAAAAGAAACAGTAAAATAAATTTTGAAAACTACATGTTTACTATTGAAGCTTTAGATAAAAAACGCATCAAGAGAGTTAAAATAACATTACCATAAAAATATAAAGCTACATTAAGTTGCTTGGTCTTATCTATGAAAAACATAATTCTATTCTTATTAATTTTTGTTACATTAACTAGTTGTGGTAATGATCCATTACCAAAGCCAAAAGGCTATTTACGCTTAGAGTACCCTAAGGCAGAATATACTAGTTACAATAAGAGTTTACCATTTACTTTTGACAGAAATACCTTAAGTGATACCATCAAGTTTAAAAACTTACAAGATAATGTAACAAGTTTTGGTTTAAACATCGAGTATAAAAAATTAAAAGGAACCATTTACCTGACTTATAAAGCTATTGATGGTCAAGAACGATTGATTAAATACCTTAAAAATGCACAAAACTTTACACAAGAGCATACTAAAAAAGCTGATGTCATAGAGGAGGTTGTTTGGGAAAATCCAGAAAATAAAGTCTACGGAATGTTTTATGAAGTAGGAGGTAATGCAGCATCACAATCACAATTTTATATAACAGATAGTATCAATCATTTTTTAACAGGATCGCTTTATTTTTATGCAAAACCTAATTATGACTCGATATTACCAGCAGCAAATTACTTGCAAAAAGATATCAAACGCATTATGGAAAGTGTAAGGTGGCAATAAATAAGTTTTATTGTGTTTTACGATAGGTATTTGTGCCACACAGTCTATGTAAAGTGCTTTTTACTTGAGGCAAAATATTTAGGTCACATAATTCCATTGTTATATAGTCTCGTTCTGTTGTAATTTCGTTTCCTTATCTAACTTGATAACGATATTCTTTATTTAATATCAGTAATGTATGCAATATTTTATCGAATATTCACAGTAACATAGCTTCCTTCAGGTGTCGAAGTTTCTGGAAGTCCTAGATTCAATTTATTAAGATTTTTTTAGATTCATATTTTGTGGCTTGGTTTTATTCTTTTCGTTTAAAGTTGTTTCAATGTCTTATTTTTCGTGCACGTTTTTTGATTGATTTTAACAACTCAAAATAATTTCTAATGGACAAATAAAAATTCTAATTCTTTAAGGTTTGTTCAGCTTTAGTTGGTAAGCTTAAATTGTTCATAAGGTTTTGTGTGTGATTTCTTTATGTGTTTAAGCACTGAATTTAGCAAAAAAATCAAAGATAGAAAGTAATAGAGGACTATTAGTAAGTCGGCAAGAAGTTGGTCAATCAAATATGCAATCCTTAATGTTATGCGCTTAAATTATTATGTTGTTTATTAGTGTTAGTCTTTATTGACTAGTTATTCTTATATTTTAATGGTGCTATAACTATTCTATAATTACGTTATAACCATGCTATAACCACGCTATAACCTCTTTTAAAATATTGAATAAATTGTTGTTTTACAGGTGTTTATGTCTAAATGTGGTGTTGTGGCAAAATTGACCTGAATTATTACTTAATTAGGGCATTTTATTGCCTGTAGATATAATAGATTTTATCTAGTAATAGTCCTCAAATGGAATTGCAAAAAGTTAGTACTGATAGCAGCATATACAAAGCTATTAAAACAAGCTTTTACAATAACAAAATCAGGACTAACTTATGATAATAATTACAGAAGTGCTTTATTGAAAAATTAATGAGTTTTTACTTGTTTTTTTTATCACAGTACTTTGTTGTGTGTAGGCTTTTATTCCAGTCGAATATAAAATTGGTGCACTTCACCTTTTTCCTCATCAAACAGTACTGTAACTAATTCCGATTTAGATAATGAGATAATTTCTGCGTTACTTTCTCCCAAGTCATCTGTTCCTAATTCCTTTTTCCAATATTCATTATCAATGTCATAATGAATCATTAAATCTTTCTTGTCAGAGAATTTCCATTTTCCAGTTTCGTTCCAAACGCATTGATTAAAAATATACTTTCCGTTGGATAAATATTGAATCGTATCTCGACATTTTAATCCAGTGTATTCTTTTCCGTCTAATGTGCGGTTTATTTTGTTAACCCATTTACCAACAATTAATTCATTCCAATCAGTTTTTGACGAGTCTTTTTGACCAAATGCGAGATTCGCAAATAGAGCACAAAAGATTATAATTCCGATTTTTATTTTAAAGTTCCTCATTTTTTAGCTGTCTCGTCCTGAAATATGGCTACAGGTTAAAATTTATTTTTAAGCTGATAATTTATATACCATATTCGGTGTTTTATAACCTAAAGATAAGTGTAATCTTATTTCGTTGTATAAATTAATTGCATTTTTTGCAGCTCTCTTTGCGTGAGCTTTGTTATCAAAGGTTTGGTCGGGATAAAACTCATCTTTTAGAATTCCATTTATGCGTTCTGCCATAGCATTTTCGTAACAATGATTTTCTTCAGTCATACTAATATTTATCTTTTTTCTTTTAAGTATTTGTGTATATACATTGCTACAATATTGTATTCCTCTGTCTGAATGATGAATAAGTTGTTTAATGTTTTTAGCTTGATAAATGGCTTTGTTCAAAGCTCTTACACAGCCTTTTAATTCTAGGCTGTCACTAAGGTCGTAACCAGCGATTTTCCTGGAATGCATATCAGTTATTAAGGCTAAGTAACAAAAACCTTTTACTGTTCTAATATAAGTTATATCACTAACCCAAACTTGATTAGCTCTAGTAACCTCTAAGTCTTTTATGATGTTATTATACTTAAAAAAA